>NZ_JBQEAU010000027.1:0-31925 GCF_052108595.1 Advenella sp. | reverse complement strand
AGCGATACAGGGAAAGACCGGACTCATCGGCTGCGGCACGGGCAACGGCCATACTCACTGCCAGCAGCGCGTTGGCGCCCAGGCGCTCCTTGTTCTCGGTCCCATCCAGGTCGATCAGGGTGTGGTCAATAAAGGTCTGTTCCTGCGCATCCAGACCCATGAGCGCTTCGGAAATTTCGGTATTGACGTTTTCCACTGCCTTGAGCACGCCCTTGCCCAGGTAACGGGACTTGTCACCGTCACGCAATTCAACAGCTTCGCGCGCACCAGTAGAGGCGCCAGACGGTACAGCAGCCCGCCCCATAACGCCGGATTCGAGCAACACATCACACTCTACGGTTGGATTCCCACGGGAATCCAGGATTTCGCGACCGATAATATCAACAATTGCACTCATGGTAATGACTTTCCTGCCTGATAAACAGTGATTTTGATGGGGTTTTATTGCGTAGATTGTACCTTACTCAGCCAATCTTGTAATTTTGCATCCACTAGCAAATGAACTTGTATCCTTTTTTTACATTTTAGCCTGGACAATCGCCGGCAGGTAAAGCGGCAAACTACGCAACCAGATCATGCCGTAGCGTGCCTGGCGCCGACCACCGCTCCATTGTATTACCTGTTACCTGCCACTTCTAAACTTGCGACTGCTTACTACGTTGGCCGTATACTTTTTCCCGACTAGCCGTTGTCCTTTCCCCGCAGCCGCCGCCGGCGACTGCCAGCAGGTGGCTCGGCCACCGTGTTGCCCAGACTGGCAAAGCGGATCAGCGGCAGCCTGTAGAGCCACAACAGGGCAATCACATTTACCGCAAACACCACAATCAGGCCTGATTCGATCGCGCCCACCATATGTTCGCGCGCCAGCTGCAACCATGGCAGCGCATCCTGTCCCAGGCTGGCCATTTCAGTAATAAGCCCCGCCTGGCTGTCTGTCCTGACCAGCAACTGTGGATCAGACAGGGCCAGAAGCAGCTGCTGGGAACCCATTTTTTTTGCATCGGCCTGAATGCCGGCGACATAATAGTAATTGACCATCGTGCCGATAATAGCCGTTCCCAGCATGCCGCCAATCATGCGGATGGACTGCACCAGCGCCGTCACAATGCCCAGGTTATTGCGGCCGGACAGCTCCTGGCTGAAAATTGTCAGGTTGGGCATAATAAAACCCAGACCGACACCGCCGAGCGTCATATATAGCAAAAAGACCAAATGCGACATATCGCGATCATAAAAGACCACGCCGGCCACGGCAATCGCCGTCAACACGAAGCCGATATACAGAATCCAGTTGGGCCGGGCCAGGCGAATTACGATCCGGCCACTCAGGATACTGCCCACGGTAATGCATACCACCAACGGCGTGATCAGCATGCCGGCGTCGTTGGGAGAATAGCCGAAGCCGCCCTGAAGCAGCAGCGGGATATAGAACAGCATGCCAAACATCACAAACCCGGTCAATAGCGACAAGGTGAACATGGTGCCAAGACTGCGATCGCGAAACACTTCCAGCGGCAGTAGCGGAAAAGCACAGCGGCGCTCCCAGCGTATCAGGACAATAAACGCCAGAACGGACACAACGGAAAACAAGCCGACCTGCCAGGAAACGCCATGCGTGGCAAACAGTTCCACCGCCAGTTGCAGACAGCCCAGGAACAGCGCGATCAGCACCGCCCCCTGCCAGTCCAGACGGATTGTCTGTTCACGCTTGTAACGAATCAGCGGCAGATATTGCCAGATAAAGAACAGGCTGACCAGGCCCACCGGCAGATTGACATAGAAAACCGAACGCCATCCGTAATATTCGGTCAGAAACCCGCCCAGGGACGGGCCGACGGCCGAGGCAATGCCAAAAGAAGAACTGAGCAAAATCTGCCAGCGCAGGCGCACCTTGGCATCCGGAAACAGGTCCGGCACACAGGCAAAGGCGGTGCCGACCAGCATTCCGCCACCAATACCCTGCAAGGCCCGGGCCAGCACCAGTTGCGTCATGCTGCCGGCCATGCCGCAAAGCATCGAAGCAATGGTAAAAATAATAACGGACGCAACCACAAATGGCTTGCGTCCGTAATAATCACTCAGGCGACCACAGATAGGAACCGTAATGACAGAGGCCAGAAGATAGGAAGTGCCGACCCAGGCGTATAGTTCAAAACCATTGAGCTCTGCCACGATGGTGGGCAAGGCGGTACCGACGATGGTTTGATCCAGCCCCACCAGCATACCGACAAAACAGATGCCCAGCACAGCCATCAAAGATTGCCGAAACGGCAGCAATCGCCCCGATGCCGATTTTTCCTCATTCACTTCGATTGTTCTGGTAACCATACTTCCCGTTCAAAGTAAACGCCGGCATCAACGCTCACCGGGCTATGTTTGCCACCTGTCTGACAACGCCTGCCGGCCTGTCAATATCCACGTCGCGAGCGAACAACGCAATCAGGCGCTGAACTGGTCTTCGATAAAACCCTGGCCTTTGACAATACGATCAATGTCAGTGAGCGAGCGCAACAGGGCTTCCATATGCGCCAGGGGCACAGCATTGGGACCGTCAGATAGCGCCACGGCAGGATCCGGATGCGTTTCCATAAACAGACCGGACACCCCTACCGCAACGGCAGCCCGCGCCAGCACGGGCACAAATTCACGCTGACCGCCAGACGACGTGCCCTGACCGCCGGGCAACTGCACCGAATGCGTCGCATCGAAAACAACCGGACATTCGGTTGCACGCATGATGGCAAGCGAACGCATATCCGAGACCAGATTGTTATAGCCGAAAGAAGCCCCGCGTTCGCAGACCATGATATTGGCGCCATCGCCACCGGCTGCGATGGCGGCGGCTTTGGCCTTGGCCACGACCTGCAGCATATCGGCCGGCGCCAGAAACTGTCCTTTCTTGATATTTACCGGTTTGCCGGTGGCTGCACAAGCCGAAATGAAATCAGTCTGGCGGCACAGAAAAGCCGGGGTCTGCAACACATCAACGACAGCTGCGACGCGCTCTACCTGCGTAATGTCATGAACATCAGTCAGGACAGGGACATTGAGCTGTTCCCGGATATCGGCCAGAATCTGCAGGCCTTCGTCCATTCCCGGACCGCGATAAGAGGCGCCCGAGCTGCGATTCGCCTTGTCAAAAGAGCTTTTGTAGATGAATGGAATGCCAAGGCGCCCGGTGATATCCTGCAAGGAACGCGCGGTATCGAACGCCATCTGGCGCGATTCGATCACGCATGGGCCGGCAATCAGAAAAAACGGTTTGGTCAGACCAACGTCGAAGCCGCAAAGATTCATGGTGATATCCTTATCCCTGGTTCTGCCGCTGTTTCTGGTTGTCCAGTGCTGCCCGGATAAAGCTGGAGAACAGCGGATGGCCGTTACGCGGCGTAGAAGTAAATTCAGGATGGAACTGGACCCCCATGAACCATGGGTGGGTCGGGATTTCCATCATTTCAGGCAGGTTCTCGGTCGGTGTACGGGCGCTGATGACCATACCGGCTTCTTCAAGACGCGGCACATAAACATTATTGACCTCATAGCGGTGACGATGGCGCTCGTTGACCTCCGGACCATATATTTCATAGGCGCGCGTTCCCTCCTTGACCGGGCAACGCTGGGCGCCCTTGCGCATCGTGCCCCCCAGATCGGAAGACGCCGTGCGCTTTTCCACTTTGCCTTCGCGATCCATCCATTCGGTAATGAGTGCCACGACCGGATGCGGGGCCGCCGGATCAAATTCGGTGCTGTTGGCGCCGCCAAGCTGGGCCACATGCCGGGCAAACTCTATAACGGCCAGTTGCATGCCCAGGCAGATCCCCAGATATGGCACTTTGTTTTCACGCGCGTACTGTATCGCGCGAATCTTGCCTTCGGTTCCGCGCTTGCCGAAACCGCCGGGCACCAGAATGGCATCCAGCGAGGCCAGCTTTTCAACTGCGCCTTCTTCCAGATCCTCGGAATCAATATAATCGATAATGACTTTGGAACGGGTATGAATACCGGCGTGCTGCAGGGCTTCGATCAGCGATTTGTATGATTCGGTCAGATCGACATATTTGCCGACCATACCGATGTGCACTTCATGCTGCGGATGCTCCAGCGCATCGATCAGACCGTCCCACATAGACAGATCGGCCGGGGGCGGAGAAATGGCCAGCGCATCGCAAACCAGTTCATCAAGTTTCTGGTTATGCAACATGGACGGGATTTTGTAAATGGAATCGGCATCCCATACGGAAATAACGGCATCCAGCGGCACATTGGAAAACAGAGAAATCTTGGCCCGCTCGTCTTCGGGTACTTCGCGGTCGGCACGGCAAAGCAACGCGTTCGGATAAATACCGATCTCGCGCAGCTTCTGCACCGAGTGCTGAGTAGGCTTGGTTTTGAGCTCGCCCGCAGAAGCGATGAACGGCACCAGCGTCAAATGCACGAAAGCCGCGCCATTGCGACCCAGGCGCAGGCTCATTTGCCGCACCGCCTCCAGAAATGGCAGGGATTCGATATCCCCGACCGTGCCGCCGATTTCCACAATCGCCACGTCGGTCTGGCCATCCCAGGCCTGCCTTGCGCCACGGATGATGAAATCTTGAATTTCATTTGTAATATGAGGAATAACCTGCACGGTCTTGCCCAGATAGTCGCCCCGGCGCTCTTTGCGCAGCACGGATTCGTAAATCTGGCCAGTGGTAAAGTTATTGGATTTATGCATGCGAGCCGAAATGAATCGCTCGTAGTGGCCGAGGTCAAGATCGGTTTCGGCGCCATCTTCGGTGACGAATACTTCACCGTGCTGCAAGGGGCTCATCGTACCCGGATCCACGTTGATATACGGGTCCAGCTTGAGCATGGTCACCTTCAGGCCACGCGATTCAAGGATAGCCGCTAACGACGCGGCGGCGATTCCCTTGCCTAACGAAGAGACCACGCCGCCGGTAACGAATACATACTTTGTCATTGGAGTAAGGGCCCCGCGAAAAGGGCCGTAGCAGGAAATTTGAATTATAGCTTGAGCGTGCCGCTTTTGTATGGCGCCGAAGGCCTTCGGTTCAAAACAGGTCGTATAATGACAGATGTAAATATCAAGAAAAGATCATGGACCGAAAACGAAAAACCCTGCTTATGCTGCTTTGCTACGTCATCGCCTTTTTTGCGACCATTGGCCTGCTATCCCTATGGGCAACCACCCTTTACATGTAGCGTCTATGCGGAATCCCTTTACACGGAATCCCTCTATTACGGACTGCACCTTTCGGCTTCCCCATACAGGTTTTCCTATACCGCCGCCAACCGATCCCAGCAAACGTCGTCGACCTGTGCGCCCTGTGCCAGAACGGCATCAAGCGCAGTCAGGAGCGGAGCACAACCAGCATTCAGTTTCAGCGCAAGCACTGCATCGGCCCGCGTTCTACCCAGCGTGATGGCCGCCACCGGCTTGCCCTGTCTGACGGCGTCGCGCACAAAACGATAGCCCGAATAAACCATCAGCGAGGAGCCGACCACCAGGACGGCGCTGGCCTGCTCCAGGGCCTGATAGACCGCATCAACGCGGGCGCGCGGAACCGCTTCGCCAAAGAACACCACGTCCGGCTTCAGGATGCCGCCACACTGGCCACAGGCCGGAATGCGAAAGGAAGAAAAATCAGTCTCGAGATCCACGTCGCCATCCGGTGCCATGACAGCGGTCATATCCGCCCAGGCGGGGTTCTCAGTGAGCAGTTGCTGCTGATAACTTACGCGGTCAAGCTTGCTATTGCAATGCATACAGACCACGTCTGCCAGCGATCCATGCAGCTCCAGCAACCGGGACTGACCAGCCTGCCGATGCAGGCCGTCAACATTCTGCGTCACTAGCAGACCTGTGTAACCCTTGGATTCAAGCGATTGCAAGGCGTGATGCGCCGCATTCGGCTTGCCGCCGGAAAACATCGACCAGCCCACCATACTGCGCGCCCAATAGCGCCGGCGCGCTGCCTCTGTGCCCATGAACTGCTGAAACGTCATCGGCGGCGGCCGCATCCACGCGCCCTCGGTATCACGATAGGCCGGAATGCCTGAGTCGGTGCTGCAGCCAGCGCCGGTAATCACCAACAGGCCCGCGTGCTGCTGCACGAAGGCCTGCAGATCGGCGATGGCCAGCGCTGTCATAGACCCGGCCTACTCCGTGGTCTTGCCATCAAAATGCTCTTCCTGCTCATCCTGCTTGGTGGCGTGCACCACGCCATCACGATGCTCGGGCGGCCCGTAAATCGTGTACAAACGCAGGGGCTGATCGCCGCTATTGATCACATTGTGACGGGCACCGGCAGGAACGATCACCGCGTCATCATCCTCGATGGCATGCGTCTGTCCGTCAATCACGACCTTGCCCTTGCCTTCTTCGATGCGAAAGAACTGATCATGGCCTTCATGAACCTCTTCCCCGATTTCTTCACCAGGTTGCAGCGTCATAAGGACCAGTTGCAGGTTTTCCCCCGTATAAAGCACCTTGCGGTAAAGATCATTGTTCACGGTCAATTCTTCGATATCATCGACAAAACCTTTCATACGACTTACTCCATAAAGTGAACGGGTCCGCAATACGGACTCCTATCGGCCCGGGATTTACATTTCCCAGGATTGAAACACATCATTGACAAATTTAATTTCCAATACCTGCTTACCCACATCGGCTTTGCCGGGGCTGAGCAGCCGGCCAGCCGAATCAACCATGGGGCCAACAACCGGCACGGCACCAACCATATTACCGGCCATGCTGCCAGATGACTTGCGCGCATACATCAGCGAGGTTTCGTTATTGGAATTGCGGGTTGTGCGATCGGGTTCGCCAAAAACCTGGATGGCCTGGGCCACCGTGGTCTTGTCCTTGATCAGGCTTTTATTGAGAAAGACTGGATCAAAATAATCGGCATTTCCCATCAGGTCGGTTTTACTGGGGACGCTGCACGCCAGCAGCCCTGCACTGATCAGGCATCCCAGCAACAGCCATCGCATTCTCTTCATTATTCACTCCTGAACAGGGGTCGGAACGATCGCAACTAACATACACCGCCAGACAATCGCGCCATATCGTGCTGCATTTTGCACCCGCTCATACCCAGTTTAATAAACAGATTATCCCACAGATTTTTGCATTGGCCGACAGACCGTGGCAACTGCTTTTCGGTATCCTGCAAAATGCCTCTGACTTTCATGGCTGACAAGCTGGCGGTGCTCTATCCGTATTCGTTCTGTCTGCATGTCGAACATGTTACATGTTCAGTGTTACTTCGTTAACAACTCGAATAAGGAACACGTATGAGCATGCCATTTCGTAGATGTAAACGCAGTGTAGACCTATCAAAAAAGAAAGATCGGCGCTTGATCACTGGTTAAAGTCGAATGTAACGAATAAAGGATATAGGGACTGGTATCGAGCGGACAGGTTCGCTTATGACAATGCACATGGATCATGCCCAACTGATACTACTACCGTTCCCAACCCTGAATTATCTGCAGCTTCCCAAAATTCCTTTCGGCGACGCTCAAAGATCGACTGACAACGACGGGCAGGTTATTGCTTCGTTGCGTCAGCCACAGTGATTACATGATCGCGCCAATATCAAAGCATCTCTAACGCTGTCAAATCCGCACTGTTGATTGCGCCGTCTCGTCTCGGCACTGCCAGGCAAAAAATTAGAATTACCCGTTGCCCATGGCTTATAGTTGTTCTGCTGCGCACCTATTTTTTTGTCTGGAAATATCAAAAACCAAAGGCTCAATATTATTACTAAGTGAAAATACTTATGTCATAACGTAACATTCATGGCTATGCTGAGCGCTCATACATAAGGGAGATAGGAATGAAGAAAATCGTATTAATGATGCTTTTGCTGATGTTTACCGCAACATCTTTTGCCCATGGTGGTCGTACTGATCGAAATGGATGCCACAACGATAATAAAAACAATAGTCGGCACTGTCACTAATTGGTTATGACAAACCATAGTCCTTTACGCTAAAGGACTATGGACAACAAAATCACGTACCTGTTTTTGAACCGACGGCCTACCTCAGGCCCCAAAGACCATTTTGAATAGCGGTTATTGATCGCCCCGCTGACCATCCAATAATTTTCCCCTAACCATCCCAAATCCGTTATTTTCATTGAGTAACTGGGATTTGTGTGAAATATGAAGCCTTTCTGCAGCTTCTATATTGGGTTTGTCTGCGCTCAGAATAAGCCACATTTATTTCAGGCAACAAAAAAGCCACCTATTAAGGTGGCTAATTCGTTGATATTACTACAAAATTGTTTGGCTCCCCGAACTGGGTTCGAACCAGTGACCTGCGGATTAACAGTCCGTCGCTCTACCGACTGAGCTATCGGGGATCAATTAAGAAAATGATTATAGCCAGAAACCAGATAGCAATGCAAGCGCTTGCCTGCATCCTCTCTTCTTTTTTACGAAAATGTTGCATTTGGCCGACTCCCATAAAAAAACACGCGACCGAAGTCGCGTGTTTGCCGGCGATAACGCGCTCTTTAATGCGCCGAAGCCTTGCTGCTGCCGATACCGGTTTCTGCACGTACGCGCTGGGCGTCGTATGCAGCAATATCGACTGCGGCACGCTTGCTCTTGTCAGTCACAGAGAAGAACCAGATGCCAGCGAAGGCAATGATCATGGAAAACAGCGCTGGTGATTTATAAGGGAACAGCGCACTGCCCGCAGGATTGCCCAACGTCACTTCCCATACATCGGGTGAAACGATCGTAAGCGCCACCGAGGAGATCAACCCCAGGAAACCGCCAATAACCGCGCCACGTGTGGTCATTTTCTTCCACATAATGGACAGGAAAAGAACCGGGAAGTTGGCCGATGCCGCTATGGCAAACGCTAACGACACCATGAAGGCCACATTCTGCTTCTCGAACAGGATACCCAGCAAAATGGCCAACACACCCAGCACGAACGTCGTGATGCGTGATACACGCAGCTCGGTTGCCGAATCGACATTGCCCTTGCGAAACACCGAAGCATACAGATCGTGTGATACAGCAGAGGCGCCCGACAAGGTCAGCCCGGCTACCACGGCCAGAATCGTGGCAAAAGCCACCGCCGAGATAAAGCCCAGGAAAATATGTCCGCCAACCGCATCGGCCAGATGCACCGCAGCCATGTTGGCGCCGCCTATGAGGCCCCCCTTGGCATCAAGAAAATCAGGATTGGTGGACACGAAGATGATCGCCCCAAAACCGATAATGAAGGTCAGCACATAGAAGTAACCAATCCAGGTTGTGGCCCAGAATACCGATTTACGCGCTTCCTTGGCATTGGGCACGGTGAAAAAACGCATCAGAATATGCGGCAGACCGGCAGTACCGAACATCAGGGCCATACCAAAGGAAATGGCAGAAATCGGATCCTTGATGAACGTACCCGGCCCCATAATAGATTTACCCGCTACCGCCGCCTCCTCTGCTGTTTTGCCGGCAGCCAGCGCCCCCGCTGTCTTGACCTCGATGGCCTTGGAAAACAGCGCTTCAAAAGAGAAGTTGTTCAGTTTCATTACCATGAAGGCCATGAACGAGGCGCCTGCAAGCAGCATGACTGCCTTGATAATCTGCACCCAGGTTGTGGCCGTCATTCCGCCAAACAGTACGTAGACCATCATCAGCACACCCACGATCACGACCGCGATCCAGTAATCCAGGCCGAACAGCAGTTTAATCAGCTGGCCGGCCCCTACCATTTGGGCAATCAGATAAAACAGCACCACCACGATGGTGCCGCAGGCGGCAAAAGTACGTACTGGCATCTGGGCGAAGCGGTAACTGGCAACATCAGCAAAGGTAAACCTGCCCAGGTTGCGCAAGCGCTCGGCCATCAGGAACATAATGATGGGCCAGCCCACCAGAAAACCAATGGAGTAGATCAGGCCGTCATAGCCGCTGGCCATGACCTGTGCGGCAATCCCCAGAAAGGACGCAGCAGACATATAGTCGCCCGCAATTGCCAGCCCATTCTGAAAGCCGGTAATGCCGCCGCCTGCCGTATAAAAGTCCGAAGCCGATTTGGTACGGGCAGCGGCCCATTTGGTGATAAAAAGCGTCAGGCCAACAAAAACGACGAACATAATG
Source organism: Advenella sp. (assembly GCF_052108595.1). Taxonomy (NCBI): domain Bacteria; kingdom Pseudomonadati; phylum Pseudomonadota; class Betaproteobacteria; order Burkholderiales; family Alcaligenaceae; genus Advenella; species Advenella sp. The sequence continues at coordinate 21,801 of NZ_JBQEAU010000027.1, read as the reverse complement.
ATCGCCGTTATATTGATCTGTTGCTTGGTGGTTTCACCGATGGCATCTGCACCATAGGCAAGGGATAAAAACAGACCGGTAAATGCAATACCGATCAGAAACCGCGACACGCCTTTATTCATGAGCTACCCCTACGTCGTTCAACAAGCTGCGTTCCATCTCGTCAAATTTGGAGTTCGCAATCAGAATATAGACGCCGGTAAGTGCGATGATCAGAATCATCAAACCAAAGCCTACCGGAATACCCCATGTCATGGCGCCACCGCTGATGGACTGGGCGAACAACTGTTTGTCAAAGGCAATAATACCGATAAAACCAACATAATAGGCAACCAGAATAATGGCCGAAAAGACCCAGCCACACGTGCTGCGCATTCGCGTCATTTCCTTGTATTTCGGGTTCGCCATCACCCGCTGAACGATATCCTCACTCATATCTTTCCTCCCAGAAAGTACCGTTAAATTTTGATCGTAGCTCTCAAATGCTTATCATTTATGCAGCAAACATGACCGTTTTACCTGTAGCCCTTTATTTCTGCAATTAGTGATATACCCTAGCAATACTTGTCCATAATCCGTTTAAAACATCGTCCAAATATATGTTTGGCGCTGCCGTTATTGGCGCGATCGGCTCAGGACGGGCCCGTCAATGGATCTTGCACAACCTTGCTCCACCATCCCGGACGAACCCTGTCCGGTCAAGAGGCATGAGCGCCAGGGCAAGCTGAATGGCCAAGAGTGCAGACTTCTGACAACGTTTTCAGCGTTCCTCAATGCATAACGTTCCAATAGCGTTTACGGATTTCATGTCAGATTCATATTTCGAGGGAACCCGGTAGACATGTCGCCAGCATCGCCATTGAGCAGCATGTCATGAAAACGCCCCAGTTCACTTTTATGCAATATATTGATTGGGCAGGCTATTTGCCGGGCATATTGCTCAAATTGAGGATTCAATACACCGTCCCGAATATGCTGTGGCATCCCGGCATTAGGGAAAAATGGCTGAGTTTTGATCAAAACCAGCCGTTCAGCCTTCAGGTGATTCGCCAACCAGGCTGCGATGCAATCAGACGACATATAAACTGAAGTCATTTCGTCAGCCTGTTCGCGCATCAGGTATAACGGCATCCAGACTGCGACGCCGCCACGCTGCAGAACATTGCGAATTGCACTGGCATTAACAACTGGAGTCAGCTGTGGTGACAATCCCGTGAGCATCAGGCCGTATTGTGCCCTTGCCAGCACCAGCATATTGTGTGTTACCAGACTGTCAAATCCCCACTGCTTTTTCATGTCGCGAATGAATTCAACACCGCGCCATCGGCCGGGAACGATAATGACTCTGCCTCCTCCCAAAGCTCCAAGCTGCGCAAGCCACAGGTTCAAGGTTCTATCGTGCGCCAGATTACCATCAAGCTTTACAACCCACATACTCCCCCCTAGCGTCAGATTATTCTTTTTTGCAAGACGAACGCGTTACCACAATCCGTGGCCCTGCATCCACTGCGATTTTCTTGATGACTCGTGTTTGATTCAAGTCCACAACCACAACCGAATCATCAAACCAACTGGCTACATAAGCACGGCCGCCAACAATGGCTACGCCCTCAGGGTAGCGTCCGACTTTGACCGAATTCTTATCGACGCTGCCGTCCGCACTGATCCGCTGAAGCACGCCCTTTTGCTGTGCTGTTGCCCATACTTGCTTGCCATCGTCGGTAACGGCCATGCCATATGGCATGGCCTCCATCTTGACCCGCCATGTCTCTTTCAGTGAGTCTGCCTCCAAACGGCTTATGGTGTTATCCTTGACGTTGGCCACATATATCTGCCCCTCATGCGCTACCAATGCAAATGGAGAGGCGCCCACAGCAACACTGGTGATGGGTTTCCACGCTTTCGCATTAACCACTGAAACTGTTGCGCTGCCCCGATCTGCAACAAAAATCCGCTCGCATGCCGCATCCAGCGTCAAACCTGCCGGTGCTTGTCCGACAGCGATCCGCCCCGTTTCCGTGCCGTCATAAGTACTGATCCGCACAAGCGCATTTCCTTTCCAGTCGGATACAAAAAGAGATTGTTCATCGGCAGACAGCGCTACCGCGAAAGGCTCTCCCGGAAAGTCATAGACTGCCTCTACTCGCTTGTCTGCCAGATTCAGCACAGAGATCTTTGCGCTATCGGGATGCGTCACATAACCGCGCCGACCATCCCTGGACACGGCAATGAATACCGGCTTTTCCGGCACCTCGACACGCGCCTGAACTTCGTTGGTGTCGACATCCACGATACTGACAGTATTTCCATCCTGGCTGGCCAAATAAACATACTCTTTGACCCTGTCCGCCGACGATGCGTTGGCAAGACAGAAGATCGACAGTCCAGCAATCGTGCCAAAGGACCTCACCAGTACGTTTATATAGCCAGCAACCATACTATTTACCCTCTACAGTCTTCTTCAAACCGGCAAGGCCGTCCTTGTAGATTGCCGTCATGGCGGCGATCGCCGATTCATCATTCAGATTCTCCGGTGGTTCATTGCTCGTGTCTCCTCGGTAAAATCGGCCAATCCAGGACACTTTGCTGCCATCGCCGTCAGCCTCCACCGTCATGGTCGCTGAGTAGGAGCTGACAGGAAGCGCCTCAAGATTTTCGCCATCCATCCTATAGCTGTACGAATGCGCTGCTGCATCATATTCATCCAGGCTTTCCTTGATAACACCTTTCTCAAGCGTCAGCTCACGCACGGATCCGGGCTCATTGCCCTTGTCTGCGGAACTTTTACTCACGTCCGGATGCCACTTTGAAATTTCTCCGAACGCACCCGCCGTCTCCCAGACTTTTTCCACAGGAGCGGAAATACTGATACTTTCTTCGACTTTTTTGGGTGTCGGACCATGAGCATAAGCAGGTGCCAGGGCCGTTGCCAAAAACAGCACAGTAACGATTGTTGATCTAATCAATGAAATCTCCTTAGGGAAGTGAACGAAACGGGTTTGCCCCGGCGCCGTGAAAAATTCGCTGCCGGGTGCAGCCGACGTCTGGCGCCTGCTGTACGGTTAATAAGATAAGCGGATAAATAAAAGACGATAAGCAGCACCCAGGCCAACCCCGCCAGGTAGGGAGCCAACTGAATCGGGCTCAACACTTTATGTTTTTTGGCATTTGATATGATTGACTCGGTCAGCGCACCGGAACCCCCTAATGTTGCATAGGTCATGCCATGAGCCGTTGCCAGTGTTCTTAAATGCGATTCTTTAAGTGAGGACAAGTGCTCGTTCCCCGTTGCGGCGCTTGCGCCAAAAGGTGCATTTCGCGCATGCCAGCCCTCACGGCTAGACGCATCTGCCGGTGGCGGGCCACTGCGATTTTCCTGCTCAACCTCATCGGCGCCGAAAAATCCAGTCTGATGCCCTGTCTCGTCAAATTTCGGTATGGGCGAGGGGTTCCTGCCTCCCACGCCAACAATCAGACCGGCCATTTTTTCGGAAGCACCTTCTCGTGCCGCCGCCGTCTGTGTATTCAGCGTCTGGGCCCTGACCTGGGCTTCGCCCTGCAGCATCATGTGTCCGATTTCGGACTGGGCCGCAGGTAATGGCGGCGCCTCGTGCCCATCACTTAGGAAAACCAGACTTACTCCCAGGCTATCTGCAATTTCCAGCCCTGACTCAAGCCCCTTGGTGATGTAACTGTCGCCTTCCCATGCCATTCGCCAGTCCAGCTCATCCAGCGTGGCAGAAAGGGGGGCAAAGTTTTCACAAACCTCGACCGGTTCGAGCAGCAGAAACGAGCGTCTCTCGGAAAATACAGCCAGGCCGGCGCGGCTGCCGCAAGGCAGGCGAGCCAGCGTTTGCTTCAATTTGAGTCGAACTTCATCAAGCCTGCTGTGCAAATTGCCCTCGACGCCGTAATCACGTACGTTCATGCTGCCGGTAATATCGATCACGAAGAGCAGCTCCGGCCTGTCCTGCTCGGCATTCATTTGAGGCCTGAAGCAGCCTGCAATTGCCAGACAAAACACGGCAGCCAACAGCCAGAACCGATAGTCGAAGACAGATGCCGGCATTATGGCAGCCCCTTTGGCAAGCCGGGTAAGTCGGTCCAGAGACGCTTGGGCGTTTCCGGCGACTCCTCTTCATCCGAAATTTGTCCCTCGGGCAGGTCGCGCACGAGCCGCGAAGCAATGTCCAGATTATATCGGGCGTTCCAGAAAGACGGATCCAGTCTTAATGCCCTTATATAGTACTCTTTGGCCAGTCGAACCGACGATGGCGCCTCTTCTGTTTTGCTGCTGCCAAGCAGTGCAATGGCAAAACGCAGCCGTGCATTCCCCATGTTGTACAGCGCCTGCGCGGCGATGAGACGATCCTTGGGAGATGCCGCAGATCCGTCTGCATGCACAGCGCGCCCTGCAAGCAGCTCAACCCACGGCAATGCGTCATCCAGGCGACCGATTGCAGTCAAAAACCGCAAGCGGGCAAAGGACACCTCGGGCGCAGCCTGCTCCGAAACGGCAATATCATTGCGATTTTCCAACTGGCCAATGACGGCATTCTCTGCCTGTGTTCTATGTAAAAAAACCAGTGCAGTAATCATACCGGCAATCGCTGCCGTCAGCCCGAGCCATAAAACCCAGGTATACAGCTCGCCGAAATATTTCGGATGTGATGAAGCGCGCTTGCGCTCCTTGCCAGAGCGTGAAGTATCAACCATTTGCGCTCCTTGTCGCGCCAGCGCCAACGACTCGTTGCGCGCAATGCACCATCAACAGGACCATCAGAATCAGGGCAACAAGACCTGACAGATAGCCGGACAGATCCGTGCGCGGAATGTGTTCGGTATATCGCAGTGGCGCTTTCTCTAGCTTGTCGATTTCACCCAGCGCGGCCGCCACATCATTGGCATTTTCCGCTTCAAAGGCCCGATAGTTAATACCGAGAGACTTGAAAAAGATATCAAGATGGCGTTCCGGCATCGCCTGTGGGGTGTCTTTGTCAGGGTCGGAGGGGGCATCCCAAATACCTGCTGCACCCGCTGTCCGCAGAAACAGCCAATATAAGCTTACCGGACGGGTTGCCAGCGCTTTTTTCAAAGCGTTCTGAACCCGCATATCAATCACCGCCGCTCCGTCAGACACCAGAAAAATCACTCTGGAAGCAAGCGGATCATTATCATTGTCAAACTCGGACAGCGCCATGGCAAGACCGCGACCAATGTCGGTATAGGACAAGCCTGGGCGGTCGATGGCATTAATGGCAGCATCCACCGCCTCAGGTTTGTCGGTAAGCGGCAATACATAGAGCGGCATGGTGGAAAACGCCACCATGCCAATGCGATCCTGTTCGCGCTCGCCGGCAAAGCCTTTGAGCAATCTTTTTGCCGCCGCCGCCTTGGATTCTTCTTGTCCCGTTGGCATCCGCCCCGCGAAACTGCTGTTCATGCTGGAACTGCGATCAATCAGCAATACCATATGTGCGCCAGACCCAAGTTTCTGGATAGTTCCTCCTTTCAAATGGACGCCTGCCATGCAAAGAACCAGTGCAAGTAAAGCCAGACAGCCCAAAACCCGTAGCACGATATCAACGGTGTCGGAAAATCGGTCAGCTTGGGCGGTCCCAAGCCAGGGCCAATCTGACACTTGCCGGGGACGAAGAAAAAATGGCAGCAGCGCCAGTGGGGCCAGCAGGAGAAGATACGGCAAATCGACCGCCAGGGTACTCCACAGAAATGTCATAAGCCCCCCCTTTCTGCCGTGGCCAATTGTTTGGCAATTCGGAGCAGCCCGGACCGTGTCAGCTCAGTCAAGGCCACTGGCTGGTCATTGCCGAAGAAGGTGCGAGCCGACGCGGCAAAGAAAAGTTCAATCTCGTTCTGCAGCGGCTTCAGTCCGGGGTGTTGCCGGACGAAGTCGGGGACGTCGCTCGATAGCAGGCGTCCTTCATTACACGTGTCTAATGCACGATGCAGTTGAATCAGACTATGTCGGTATGATTCAGAGTCCGATGCACGCGCCTGCTTTTTGATTGCACGATACGCTTTTGCAAATGGTCTGGCCCGACGACGGTGAAAAGGCCATATGGCATAATGAACCGCAAGTGCAAGCAGCAATCCCAGGGCGAGCAGACCCAGGCCCGTGGCAACGGCCCTTAGCCGCTTCTCGCCAATCTGCCATGCCGGCGCATCAGGCTGAATTTGCTCTGAAACAGATGTGCCCGATTGGGCGACTCCGCGCAAGGGCGACATGTAAAATACCAGGGGGGCAATTTGTACCGACTCCGACTGCGAACTCTCGCTAAACAGTACATCCAATGCTGGAATTTCCCGCTGATTCACATCCAGCGGAACATAAAACGTCTGATAATTCAGTGTCAGCGTGTAACGCGTGCCTTCTCCCGACTTGCTTTGGGCAACGTCTATTGAACGCAGATCAAGCCAGTAATTCAACGGACCTGGCTCGGGTAGCGAAGACTGCTGTAGCGTCCCGCCAATACTGTCAATATAGATCGTAACAGGTACCACATCCCCCAGTATCCATCCGGCGGGTTTGGGTGGAACCACCTGCACCTGGGTCACTTTGGCGTGCAAGGAACCGAATGAAGCAGCAAAATACAAAGCGGCAATAAAAAGCAGAAAAGGCCATATCCGTCCTCTCATTATGCCTCCTATCGCTCAAGCAGATATGTGTTCAACGCCTCAATATCCAGCCCGTGGGTTATCTCGAACGGGCGGTTTACATATTGTCTGAAGATGCCATTGAGGCGCGCGCGCCGTTTTTCTGCCTGATCAAGCCAGCGTCGCTTCAGCGAAGGTCGAAGAATAACAAAGCGTCGCTGGCCCGATTCCAGATCAGCCAAATCAGTGAACCCCCACTCGGGCAGCATGGAAACCGAGTTATCTTCCAGGACAACCGGGATGACATCATGAAACGCCAGTGTTGCCAGTGCCTCTTCGATTTGATTGTAAGGAAACAAAAAATCCGAAATAAGAAACACCAGCTTGCGTGCCCCCGTTAAATACTCTGCAGCCCTCGTCAGGCCCGCCGCACTATCGTCCGTCGGCGGTACTCTGGATAAGCGATCGATGATAGCGCTGGCGCCGGCACGATTGCGCGTAGATAGCAGGCTGCTTTCTTCATGAACATCGTTGCCACAGGCATAGAGGCCAAAACTATCGCCATTTCGATGCGCCGAACGTGCGAGAATATCGCAAAATTCTGCCGCCATAGCCAACTTGCTCGATGCCCCATCACGCCAGGCCATCGATGAAGAAACATCCACCAGCGCGTACACTGTGACCGAAACACGCGGCTGGTACTCTCTGACGTACCACTGTTCAAACGGGTCCCGCATACTTCGCCGCAAATCCAGCCGTCGGATATCCGGTGCGCGTTCAAATGGTATCAAGCCGCGAAACATCCCCGAAGCCGCACCGCCCGACCCTCGATGACTGCCCGGATAAACGCTTTGAACGCGCCATCGCAACGAATAGTCGATCGCCGCCGTGTCCGATGGCAGGCTGACTGACGCAGTCATGGAACCGCCACTGTCGAAAAAATCTGCCGACAAAGCTCCGGCACTATAATATCGCGTCTTGCCTCATAGATCGGGTTCAGAAAAATACGGTGTCCGACAGTTTCGTAAAAGACTTCGCGTATGTCCTCAGGCAAAACAATATCGCGTCCCTCAAGCCAGGCCCTCACTTTTGCAGCTCGAACCAGCACCGCCATCCCCCTGGGGCTGGCCCCACCCTTGATGAGTCTGGCACTGTCTATGCCCGCGATTTCAATATCTGATCGTTCCGGATAGCGGATCGCCTCCCACAACGTCACCACATATTCCTGCAGTGCATCACTGGCGTGTACGTGTTGCTGGATCCGCACCGCAACCGTATTGAGCATGGCATGATCCAGCACGCCTTCGGAAACTTCCTCGATAAGCGCATCGACGTCGTGATATCGGGGATTGAAAATCAGCTCGCGCCGCAATTGTCTATCTTGAGGCGCCTCGACGGGCACTTCCATAAAAAACCGGTCACGCGCCGCCGCCGGCAGCTCAAAGGTCTCTTCCTTCTCAATCTGATTGCGATCTGCGAAAACCTGTACATTGGGAAGCTGAATATCTTTATTGAAGGCGTTCACGGCTTTTTCTGCCATCAGGCGAAGTAAAAGCGAGTGGACCTGTGGTCTGGCCCGATTAATCTCGTTGAAGAAAAAGACGGATATGTTCTCGCCATGGGACAGCAAAGGACCGGGTTCAACCCTGGGCCGCCCTTCTTCATTTAAGTAGGTATGATAGATGAGATCTGAGGGCATCAGGTCAATGGTGCCTTCAACCCGGCTGTAAGCGCCCCCTATAGCACGCGCAACGGCCCGCAGCATCAGGGTTTTTCCAACGCCAACATCCCCTTCCAGCAACACATGGCCTCTGGCAAAAATAGCAATCGTGATTAAACGGATGGTCCGGACCTGACCAATCGCGGCCTTGGCTACCTCCTGCTCGAACAACAGCGCGCGCTGGCGCCATTGAACCAGATCAATGCTGTCATCGGCAGTGCCCTGAACCATGAAACTCTTCTCCCGAAAGGCCATATCACGTCAATACTAAGAGACGGTGAAACTCAATTTCTTGTTGTTCATCGCGAACGATCCTGAACCGTGAAGACGGCCCAGGATACGCACGTCTGTTCCATGTACTGTTATGACGCGGGAATCTTTTTAACGTCGTATTCGAACTTCCCGGTTTTCTTGAAGTTTTCCACCCGAAGTTTGTTTCGCTGCTCCATACCCTGGATGCTTTCCTGCTGCTTGGCCACTTCCTTGGGATCATGCTTAGGGTCATATTTTGATCCCTTCACCTGATCCGGATATCCTGGTTTCGGCTCCCAGCAATTGCCAGGCGCCTTGCATTTTGTACCATCGTATGCAAAAACACTTGCCGAGCCTAGAGCCATCATTGCAGCTCCGGTCAATACAAGCGCGGAACGTATTATAGACTGTCTCATCAGTTTCTCCTCTTTTGTGTTCACCTGTCTGTCGGCACCAGCTACCGATTATTACAGGTTCCAATTTCCCGCGTCTTCAACGCAAGATCTGCCATCCGCCGATTGGCGGACTATTCTTTGTACGGCTTGAAGTTCTTTCTTTGCTCTTCAGTCAGCCAAGTGGCATCTTCGCCTTTACCCGTATACAAATGCCTTACCCAAGCCATCGTGTGAAGTATTTCGTCCTGTGTCAAAAACTCGTTCTGTGGACCCATTTGACGGGTGGCACCGCCGAAAATCACTTCAAACATGGCTTTATCTTCGTCTAGCTCGTAATGCCAGTTACCATGATTTAACGCCGGGCCAATTTTCCCCTCTGCAAGGTGTCCATGGCAACCAGAACAGGATGTATTGTAAATATCCTTGCCTTTGGCCAGGGCCTGCTTATCTTCGTTATAAGGATTCTGTCCAGTCTGCATAAATTGCTTGACTGCAGGAGTATCACGTCCCTCTTCCTTTCCCGATTTCAAGTCCAGCGGCTCACCGGTAACAATATTAATAAATGGCATCTGCTGGGCAACAACCGGCGCAACGCAAACCGTGGCAATTGCTGCACAACATAAAAGACGCTTGATCAATGCTTGCTTCATCATACTGAGGTCATCTCCTAGGATTTTAATGATGTGTATCTGAACGCGGTCGGCCGAAAAACTATGATTCTATTGGGAGCAAGGGGATACCCTCATCTTCCAGCACCTTAGTAATTTGCGATTGCTCCTTTGCAATCGCGGCATCGATCTGCTTCAATATCTCGCCGTCACTTTTTCGCACAGCCATAGACTGTGAATAATTGAATTCGATTGTCTTGCCTTGTCCGTCAGCCACACGATCTTCTGGTACAAATTCCATCGTCAGCGGAACGCTGGAGGCTTTGACGTAACGCCCTACTTCGGCGCCATATGCAATGGCCGCGTCAGCCTTGCCCTGAATCACTTCATTGACCATCCGTGATGGATCAAGCCGAACATATTGATTCCGCGGCGACTTGAAGTTTATCAACGAATACATGTAGTTCATATTGGTCTCGTACTTGCCAATAGCCTTGAGAATTAACTCTGCAGGCGAACCTACGGATATGGCAATACTGACAAGTTTTTCCAGCTGCCCGTCTTCCCAATCCTTGATATGAATATTTCTATCCGTACGTGTGACAAAAACATATCCAGTACGGTAGTATGGTTTGGACGTGAGTACACGTTCGTCGCCGGTGTCCAGGCCCATCACAACGTCGCATTGGTTCTTATCCAGAAAATCCCGCACAAGATATATGGCCGGTTTTTCTGTATAGACGAATACCGCCTTGCGATCCATTGCCTTGGCAATGATCTGGGCTACCTTGTTTTCAAAACCAGATCCATCCTTGCTGGTATACGGATTTTCATTTGCTGACGCACATATGCGCAACGTATCCGGAGACGCGGGAATTTCTCCGGCCACCTGCTGCGCACTACTGGTTCCTGCGAACAGTACCGCTACAAGCATAGCCGGAGCCGATATACACAAACCGGTCCACTTCTTACGCGTCACTTTCAGCATATTTGTCTCCAATATCTCGACCTTATAGTCGATTAATCTACGTTTTTTTGTTTCCCCCGCCATTTCCAAAGAAATGGCGGGTTCTGCCTACTTTACTACTTACTGTGCCTTGGCCTTGCCGGCATCTTTACTATCCGATGCCGCAGGTTTGGCTGAAGTATTCGCAGCATATTCGCCATGGTTCGGATCGTCATATGCACCCTTGCCGTCAAGCGAGAACACCATTACGCCACCGCCCATCGCGGTATAGTGCTGGATGTTTTTGAACGCGCCCACGGAACCCAGACCTGCTGTCGGATCATCAAGATCAAACACCAGACCCACACCAGGCCAGCCGCCTACGCCGTAGAAAATAGCAACATACTGAACACCGTCATGCATATATGTCATTGGATGACCAATCACGCCAGAAGGCAGTCGATATTTCCAGACCAGTTTGCCATCACGACTGTCACGCGCTTTCATATAGCCGTCAAGCGTACCATAGAACACCAGATCGCCTGCCGTTGCCATCGTACCGCCCCACACTGCAAAGCGTTCCATGACTTCCCAGTCAAACTTGCCGGTGATGGCATCGTAAGACTTGACTTGACCCAGACCTGTATAATTTTGGCGATCGCCTTTAGGACCAGGATACATACTCAGGGTTGCACCCACGAAGAACTGGCCAGCGCGATAAGGCAGCATGAACGGTTCCCAATCCATACAAATATGGTTGATGCCCATGTAGAAGCGTTCCTTCTTCGGATCATAGGAATCATGCCCCTGGTTGTGGTAACCCATGGCGGATGGGCAGATATCGCGACCCTTATGGTCCATCCTGGTGCCGAACTCGGGATCACGCAATGGAATCCCTGTCTCCAGATCCACCTTCTTGACCCAGTTCACCGTATCGTCCATCTTATCGGCCGATACCAGTTCACCTGTCTCGCGATCCAGCGTGTAAATAATGCCGTTTCGATCTGGGTGGGTCAGCAGCTTGCGCATTTTGCCATTTTTGTCTTTCTGCTCGCTGAGCATCATGACGTTCACACCAGCGTAATCCCATTCATCATGGGGTGTTTTCTGGTAGGCAAATTTAGCCTGACCTGTGTCAACATCCCTTCCCCAGATTGCCATTGTCCATTTGTTGTCACCAGGACGCATGGTTTCATTCCATGGCGCCGGGTTACCGGTACCGAAATACACCATGTTGGTATCTGGATCATAGGCATACCAACCCCAGTTCGTACCTCCGCCTATCTTCCAGGCATCACCTTCCCAAGTTTCTGTACCCAGACCTTTCTGTCCATACTGCGGCGTTTTTTCGTTGAAGTTGTCGGCAAGGATAATATCCTCATCCGGGCCCGTCGCATAAGCGCGCCATTTTTGCTCACCGGTCTTCACGTCGTAGGCTGTTACGTAACCACGCACACCCAGCTCTGCGCCAGACGAACCGATCAGAACAATGTCCTTGACCACATAAGGCGCAATGGTCAGCGTGGAACCCACTTTATAATCAGAGTTCTCGACTTTCCAATACTCTTCTCCAGTTTCTGCATTTAGCGCAACAACGTGCCCGTCAAGCAGTGTCTTTAAAATCAGCGCCGGCGTTTTACCGTCGCCAGGCCAGTAACCCAAACCGCGGTTAACCACGTCACAACATGCGACAGAGCGCGCTGCGGCACTTTGCTTTGGCACGTGTTTCCACAAAATTTTGCCGGGCTCTTTGAGATCGACCGCATAAGTCGTATTGGGAAATGGCGTGTGAATGTACATCACATTATTCACTACCAACGGCGTGCCTTCATGGCCGTTCAGTACTCCAGTCGAAAAACTCCAGGCAGGCTTCAACGTCTTAACGTTGTCAACGTTAATCTGCTTCATCGGACTATAGTTTGTCGCACTATAGGTTTTTCCGGGCAATACCCAGTTTTCATCGCTTTTTGAAAGCTCTATAAGTTTGTCGTTGGCATGCGCAAAGGGGAGTGCGACCCCCATTGCGAGCGTAATAGAAAGCAGTATTCGCTTCATATATTGTCTCCGTCCTTTTTGCTTCGAAGTATAGTTTCGTTATCACTAAAGTGTCTCCAGGTGATAACACCCCTGACAGTGCGTTTAGACTCCTCGCCCGGCTTCTTAAGCAATATCCATACCAGTCCGTTTTTTTACAGGTAAACCCTTAGAACAACAACGAATATCCGCAAAGTTTTCGTTAGCGAACACATATAATGCAGATAAAGCCAGGGTGTGAAGATATTTAGCGGTTACAGAGCCTGCCGAAATTGAAACAGCTTGCCCACAACCGCCAACTGATGTGACGCATGCGTGACAATGTGTTCCGTTACGCGCTCACGCCCAGACGTTGATCAGGGCGGCGCCATCGCTGATCAAAAATGCCTTCAGGCCCAGGGCAGCGGGCGCCAGCTTTTTGGTACGCAGATGCGCAACGCGCCACTGCCGCAAAATAGGCGTACCCTGGATATCCAGCAAAGCCAGGTGCCCTGCGGCAAGCTCATGCCGTACCGTACGCAATGACAGAAAGGTCAGCCCCATGCCCGCCATCACCGCCTGCTTGATGGATTCATTGCTGGGCATCTCCATCACAATACGCGGGCTGATGTTGTTCTGGGCAAAAATGCTCTCCATGGTCGCCCGTGTTCCCGAGCCGGCTTCTCTCACCACGAAATCGATATCATTGAAAATAGACAGCGGCGCCTGGCGACGGCGTGACAGCGGATGCTCCGGCGCGCTTACAAAACCGAGGGGATTGGTGGCAAAGGCCTCGGACAGACAATCGAGCCTTTCGGGCACCCTGCCGGTTATGGCCAGATCCAGTTCATTGCGCTCAAGCATATTGAAAATCTGATCACGATTCTGAATCTGCAGCGCGATTTCGATGCCGGGGAAACGCTTGCGAAAATGCACCAACAGCATGGGGACAAAATATTTTGCAGTGCCCACGATGCCCAGATTGATGCGCCCGCGCTGCAACCCTTTCAATCCTTCAACCACATCGTCAAGCTGACTGAGCTGCGACGTTGCCGCAATCGCGTATTGCTCAACCTCGCGCCCGGCGGCGGTCAGGCGGATCTGCCTGCCATTGGCTTCCACCAGCGCGATGCCCAAGGCGTCTTCCAGTTGTCGCAGCTGCGTCGAGACTGCCGGTTGCGTCACATGCAGCTTCTCTGCAGCCTTGGATACAGACTCGGCACGGGCCACTTCCAGAAAGGTATCCAGCTGTCTCAGTGTGTAACGTCGCATAGTGATGTATAAGCCTGTGCTTATGTTTTCTTCGATATTTATTATTAGACCTCAAGCATGACCATTTGTATAGTTTGTTCAACCGGTCAGACGCAGCATCCTGCCGGCTTGATCATGCAAGGCACTCAGGAGATAGACAATGAACGATATCAGCAACGTCCAGATCAGGGATCAGAAAAAACGTTATGCAGCCGGTGTACTCAAATATGCACAAATGGGGTATTGGGATGGCGACTACGAACCTACGGACACGGATATACTCGCGGTGTTTCGCATCACACCGCAGGACGGCGTTGACCCCATAGAAGCGGCTGCCGCCGTTGCCGGAGAATCATCAACAGCAACCTGGACCGTGGTCTGGACCGACAGGCTGACTGCTTGCGACAAGTACCGTGCCAAAGCATACAGGGTCGATCCGGTGCCCAACAACGAGGAGCAATATTTCTGCTATATCGCCTACGACCTTTCTCTGTTTGAAGAAGGCTCTATTACAAACGTGACGGCGTCCATCATCGGCAACGTGTTCAGCTTCAAGCCGCTGAAGGCGGCCCGACTGGAAGATATGCGCTTTCCCGCCGCCTATGTGAAAACCTTCGCCGGCCCGCCAACAGGCATTATTGTGGAGCGCGAACGCCTGGATAAATTCGGCCGCCCGTTGCTGGGCGCCACCACCAAACCCAAGCTGGGCCTGTCCGGACGCAACTATGGTCGCGTGGTATACGAAGGGCTCAAGGGTGGTCTGGATTTCATGAAGGATGATGAAAACATCAACTCGCAACCCTTTATGCATTGGCGCGACCGCTTTCTGTTTGTGATGGATGCAGTCAACAAGGCATCGGCCGCGACCGGCGAAGTCAAGGGCAGTTACCTGAACATTACCGCCGGCACCATGGAAGAGATGTACCGCCGTGCCGAGTTCGCCAAAGAGCTGGGTTCGGTCATTGTGATGGTCGATCTGGTGGTCGGCTGGACCGCAATCCAGTCCATCTCACACTGGTGTCGTCAGAACGACATGATTTTGCATATGCATCGCGCCGGCCACGGCACCTATACCAGACAGAAAAACCACGGCGTATCTTTCCGGGTCATTGCCAAGTGGCTGCGCCTGGCCGGCGTGGATCACCTTCATGCAGGAACAGCGGTCGGCAAACTGGAAGGCGACCCGATGACCGTGCAGGGCTACTACAACGTCTGTCGCGATGCCTATACGCAAACCGATCTGCCGCGCGGCATTTTCTTCGATCAGGACTGGGTGGCGTTGCGCAAGGTATTGCCGGTGGCCTCCGGCGGCATTCACGCCGGGCAAATGCACCAACTTCTGGATCTGTTCGGTGATGACGCAATCCTGCAGTTTGGCGGCGGCACCATTGGCCACCCCGATGGGATTCAGGCCGGCGCAGTGGCCAATCGTGTCGCACTAGAATCGATGGTGCTGGCACGCAACGAGGGGCGCAATATTGCAGAAGAAGGTCCGCAAATTCTCAAGGATGCTGCAAAGCACTGCGGCCCATTGCGTGCCGCCCTGGATACCTGGGGTGAAGTGACCTTCAACTATCAGTCCACTGACACGTCCGACTACACCCCCGTGCCGTCTGTTGCCTGAAATAACAGATGCAATAGGCAAACACGCAGGCCAAGACTACAGCACTTCACGACAAGAGAGAACATCATGCGAATTACACAAGGCACCTTCTCGTTTCTTCCGGATCTGACCAACGAACAGATCACCAAACAGTTGCAATATTGCCTGGATAACGGCTGGGCGGTCGGCATCGAATATACCGATGATCCGCATCCACGCAACACCTTCTGGGAGATGTTTGGCAATCCCATGTTCGACCTGCGCGATGCCGCCGGCATATTGCAGGAGATCGAGCAGGCTCGCAATACCTTCCCGAATCACTATATCCGGGCCACGGCGTTCGATTCCACTCATACCGTGGAGTCCGTGGTCATGTCATTCATCGTCAACCGTCCCGCCCATGAACCGGGCTTTCGCCTGGTTCGCCAGGAGATCGATGGACGGCGCATGCGCTACACAATTGAGAGCTACGCAGTGGCTGCCGCCGCAGAAGGCAGCCGCTACTGATGCCTTGATCCGGCCTGCCGGGGCCCGTATTTCCCCGGCATTACACCCACGCTAAAGGAGAAGAGCATGGCGCAAACCACAATGAACGCTGCGACACCGGAAAAAGTGCAGGCAGCGCGCAACAGCACGGCGTCAGAAGATCGTCAGGCGATTGCCGCCACCTTGCAGCAGCTCGATCGCGAACTGGTGGGTTTGGCGCCGGTCAAGCAACGCATCCAGGATATTGCTGCGTTGCTTCTGGTTGACAAGCTGCGCGCCGAGCGCGGACTGCGTACCGGCGCACCCAGCTTGCATATGAGTTTCACCGGCAATCCCGGTACGGGTAAAACCACGGTAGCAATGCGTATGGCGCAAATTCTGCATCAACTGGGCTACCTGCGTCGCGGCCATCTTGTGGCGGTTACACGGGACGATCTGGTCGGACAATACATCGGGCATACGGCGCCGAAAACCAAGGAAGTACTGAAAAAGGCCATGGGCGGCGTACTGTTCATTGATGAGGCCTATTACCTTTACCGCCCCGAAAACGAACGTGATTATGGCCAGGAATCCATTGAAATCCTGCTTCAGGTCATGGAAAACAATCGTGACGATCTCGTGGTCATTTTTGCCGGCTACAAGGACAGGATGGATCGTTTTTTCTCTTCCAACCCGGGCATGTCCTCGCGCGTTGCCCATCATATCGATTTTCCCGACTACGCACCCGAAGAACTGGAAAAAATCGCAGACATCATGCTTGAGGGCATGCAATATCGTTTTGATGAACCGGCGCAGCTGGCGTTTTCCCAATACATCGTCAAGCGCATGCAGCAGCCATATTTTGCCAATGCCCGCAGCGTGCGTAATGCGCTGGAACGCGCCCGCCTGCGTCACGCGTCCAGACTGATGCGCGATCCCGACAACGTCAGCGACGTCGCCCTGCAAACGATTGGCGCTCAGGACATTCGTGCCAGCCGCGTCTTTTCTGATGCGCCGCCTGCCGGCCCGGGCGCCAGCATCCGGCATGACCAGCCCGAAGACAGCAGGGAGACATAACATGCTCAAGGCACTGATCTTTGATGTGGATGGCACACTGGCCGATACTGAAACCGTACATCTGCGCGCATTCAATACCGCTTTTATCCTGGCCGGACTCGATTGGTACTGGGACGAAGACCTGTACACACAATTGCTGACTATCAGCGGCGGCAAGGAGCGCATGGCGCACTACTGGCTTTCCGTTGATCCTGAAGGCGCAAGCACGCTGCAAGCCGCCAGAAAGATACGGGAAGTCCATGCAATCAAGACCGAGGAATATGCGCGTCTGGTTGACAATGGCCAGGTCACCTTGCGTCCAGGCATTCACCGGCTGATTATCGACGCCTATTGCGCGGGCATACCGCTAGCCATTGCCACCACCACCACCTCAGCCAACGTACAGGCCCTGCTGCATCACTGCCTGGGTTCGGACTTGAGGAAGTTTTTCGCTACGATTTGCGATGCGAGCACGCCTGGCAAGAAAAAACCTGAACCCGACGTATATCTGCAGGCACTGGCCGAACTGGACGTGGAAGCATCAAACTGTATCGCTTTGGAAGATTCGGAAAACGGATTGCTTGCGGCAGCCCGAGCCGGTATTTCAACCATCATCACGCCCACCCATTACACCGCTGGCCAGGATTTCACCGGCGCCATGCTGGTGCTGCCGCATCTGGGCGATCCTGATCTGCCGGTTCCGCCTGGCAACGGTATCCACCAGACCATGGTGGATCTGTTCACGCTCAAATGCCTACATGCAGATCCCCTGCTCAAGGCCGGCTAAAGAGAGGATCAAGGCCAAAGCGTGCCTGGAAATGATTCAAATTGAGGAGACATTCATGCAAACACCGCAACGACCTACCCTGACCCAGTTTCTGATCGACGAGCGGCGACGCTTTCCCGAGGCCGGCGGAGACTTCAATAGCGTGATACTCAATATCGCGCTGGTCTGTCGCAGAATTTCACATGCCATCGCCTGCGGCGCCCTGGCGGGCGTCAACGGCAGCGCCGACTCTACCAATGTCCAGGGCGAAGACCAGAAAAAGCTGGATATTCTGAGCAATGATCTGTTCATCGAAGGAAATCAGTGGGGAGGACAACTGGCCGGCATGGTGTCCGAAGAACTGGATGAACCGTACAGTATTCCCAAGCCGTATAGCCGCGGACGGTATCTGCTGCTGTTCGATCCGCTTGACGGTTCATCCAATATTGACGTGAATGTCGCTGTCGGCAGCATCTTCTCGGTGCTGCGTGCCCCGGACTCACGGCGTACGACCACGGTCAAGGACTATCTGCAACCCGGCGTCAAACAGGTAGCTGCCGGTTATGCCATCTACGGCCCGTCGACGATGCTTGTGCTGTCGGTAGGCAACGGTGTACATGCTTTCACGCTTTGTCCGCTGGTTGGCGAATTCATGCTGACTCACCCCAACCTGAAGATCCCCGAGGACACCAATGAGTTTGCCATCAACACCTCCAACAGTCGCTTCTGGGATGAACCGGTGCGCCGCTATGTTGATGAGTGCATTGCCGGTAAAACAGGCGAACGTGGCAAGGATTTCAACATGCGCTGGATCGCGTCGCTGGTTGCCGAAGCGCACCGGATCCTGATGCGCGGCGGCGTCTTTCTGTATCCACGGGACAATAAATTGCCGGCCCGCAACGGCAGACTGCGCCTGTTATATGAAGCCAACCCGATCGGCTTTATTATGGAGCAGGCGGGCGGGCGCGCCAGTACCGGACATGAACCGGTCATGCAGGTTGTTCCCACCGACATTCACCAGAGAATTGGTTTTATCTTCGGCTCAAAAAACGAAGTCGAGCGGATCGAACAGTATCACAAGCATCCGCGAAGGGTCGACTCGCCCAATCCACTTTTCCACGAACGCAGCCTGTTCACCGAATCGTCGAACATGCTATGAACCGCCATGCGCACAGGCGCCAGCGGCCGGCATTGCCGCAGCCGAACGCCTTTGCGCCATGCCGGCTATAACGCTATCTTTCATTTATCAAAGGGCCAGAATCATGTCAGAACGCCACCCGATTATTTCAATTACCGGTTCTTCAGGGGCAGGAACCACATCGGTGACCCGAACCTTCGAAAATATTTTCCGTCGCGAAGGGGTGACTGCCGCTTCCATTGAAGGCGACAGCTTTCATCGCTACAACCGTGCGCAAATGAAAGAACGGCAGGCTGCCGCCGAAAAAAACGGCAATGCAAATTTCAGCCATTTCGGACCGGATACCAATTTGTTTGCCGAACTCGAAACACTGTTTCGCACATACAGCGAAAGCGGCTCAGGCAAACGGCGCAAGTACCTGCATGACGCGCGCGAAGCCGCACCCTACAAACAGGAGCCCGGCACGTTCACCGAATGGGAAGATATTCCGCCCGATACCGACCTGCTGTTTTATGAGGGTCTGCACGGCGCGGTCGTGCACGACAAGATCAATATTGCGCAGTATCCCGATTTGCTGGTGGGCGTGGTGCCGGTGATCAATCTCGAATGGATCCAGAAATTGTGGCGCGACAAATCTACCAGAGGCTATTCGGCCGAAGCGGTCACTGACACAATCTTGCGCCGCATGCCCGACTATGTGAATCATATTTGCCCGCAGTTCTCGTTGACCCATGTCAACTTCCAGCGCGTGCCTTGCGTCGATACGTCCAATCCATTTATTGCAAGAGACATACCGGCGCCAGACGAGAGCTTCGTGGTCATTCGCTTTGCCAATCCCAAGGGTATCGATTTCCAGTATCTGCTCAATATGGTCCACGACTCGTTCATGTCGCGGGCCAACACCATTGTCGTACCTGGCGGCAAGATGGAGCTGGCCATGCAACTGATCTTTACCCCTTTTATCTGGCGCATGATGGAGCGCAAGAAACGCGCCGCGCAGGCCTGAGGAGACCATGATGAATCTTGCCGAAAAAATAACCATTGAAGAAACCCGCCATGCGGATGCACTGCGTTTTCTGGCCGCCGATGCCGTCGAGCAGGCGCAATCAGGGCATCCGGGCGCGCCCATGGGCATGGCCGACATCGCCCAGGTGCTGTGGCGACGCCATTTGTCCCATAATCCTGCTGATCCTGGTTGGTTTAATCGCGACCGGTTCGTGCTATCCAACGGTCATGGGTCCATGCTGCTGTACGCCTTGCTGCACCTGACTGGATACGATTTGCCGCTCAACGAAATTCGACAGTTCCGTCAGTTGCATTCGCGCACCCCTGGCCACCCTGAAGTAGGTCTGACGCCCGGTGTAGAGACGACCACCGGCCCGCTGGGCCAGGGCCTGGCTAACGCCGTGGGCATGGCGCTTGCCGAAAAACTGCTGGCCCGTCGCTACAATCACCCCGGCCATATGATTGTGGACCATTACACCTACGTCTTTGTCGGCGACGGCTGCCTGATGGAAGGCATCAGCCACGAAGCATGCTCCCTGGCCGGCACGCTTGGGCTGGGCAAGCTGATCTGCTTCTACGATGACAACGGAATTTCCATTGATGGCGATGTGGCGGGCTGGTTCGGCGACGATACTGCCGCCCGTTTTGCGGCATACAACTGGAATGTCATTGCCAATGTCGACGGACATGACGCAGCAGCGATTGACGCAGCCATCTTTCAGGCCAAATCGCAACCTGCCGCGCAAGCGCGCCCAACCCTGATCTGCTGCCGCACGCATATCGGCCATGGTGCGCCAACCAAGGCAGGCAGCCATGCGGTACATGGCGCTCCGCTGGGCACCGATGAAATCGCGGCGATGCGGGCGGCACGAAACTGGCCTTATGCAGAATTCGAACTGCCACAGGATGTTTTGGATGACTGGAACGCCATCGAGCAAGGCGCAGCCCGGCAGTCGCTCTGGCAACAGCAGTTTGACCGGTGGCAGGCGCGGTATCCGGAGGACGCCAGGGAACTGGCCCGGCGACTGGCTGGCGACATTCCCGATGAAGCACTGCTGGCGCTGGAAGACCTGCTGGACGCCAGCGAGGCGCTGCATGGCAAAATTGCCACCCGCAAGGCGTCACAGATCGTGCTCGAAGCCATCACGCCTGAGCTGCCGGGCCTGTTCGGTGGTTCGGCGGACCTCAGCGGCTCGAATCTGACCAATGTTAAATCGTCGGTATGGGTCAATCATCACGGTCAGGGTAATTATTTAAGCTATGGCGTACGCGAATTCGGCATGGCCGCGGTCATGAACGGACTTGCCCTGCATGGTGGATTCATTCCCTATGGTGGCACCTTCCTGACATTCTCGGATTATTCGCGCAATGCGATTCGCATGGCCGCACTCATGAAGCAGCGCGTGATTCATGTATTTACCCACGACTCCATCGGGCTGGGCGAAGACGGTCCCACCCATCAACCGGTGGAACACCTGAGCGCGCTGCGCATCATTCCCAACAACCGCGTATGGCGCCCCTGCGACGGGGAGGAAACGGCAATCGCGTGGCAGCAAGCACTGGAGCGGCAAGATGGTCCGACTTGCCTGATGCTGTCACGCCAGAACCTGACGCCGTTTACCCGCGAGAAGACGCAACGCGAGCAGATCGCGCGCGGCGGCTATATTCTGCAGAACGCCGACCATGCGCAAGCGGTCCTCATTGCCACCGGGTCAGAGGTGGACATCGCGATCAAAGCAGCAGCGCTCTTGCGTGACGACGGTATTGAAGTGCGCGTCGTTTCCATGCCATGCGTGGAGCTGTTCATTGCCCAGTCGCAAGCCTGGCGCGATCAGATCCTTCCTCCGGATATGCCACGCGTCAGTATTGAAGCCGGTTCCAGCTGGTTTTGGCGCAGTGTGGTCAATAACGGCACCGCCATTGGCATCGACACCTTTGGGGAATCCGCACCGGCGGGCCAGCTATATG
>NZ_JBQEAU010000026.1:0-39670 GCF_052108595.1 Advenella sp. | reverse complement strand
CTTTTCTTTGCGTGGCTTTCCTTAAATTGCGATCCAGACGTCAGCCGTAGCGTTTAACAACATCGGTTCAACAATGAACCATCGGCCAACGCCCTCGCCCGCGATCTTGCGCCCTGTTTGCAAAGTGCGGCGCAGTGGCGAATACAAAAACCGACACACATCCCACGGCAGAGAAAATGCCGGATCAACACGTTTGAATGAGCAGGTACAGCGCCGTTTAATCAAGCCGTAGCGTTTTGTGAACTACAATGTCGTTCATGAATCGACCAAGCCATCCGCACGGCCGCAAAAATCGCGGCGTACTGCGTTTTATCCAGTCGACTGTGTACTCGGCACAGGGCTTTCGTGCAGCCTTTTCCAGCGAGGAAGCCTTCCGCCAGGAACTGATTGTCTGCATCGCGCTCACGCCCTTTGCCTTCCTGCTGGGACGCAACTTTGCGGAGATCATTGTGTTGCTGGGGGTGCTGGTCAGCGTCCTGACCGTAGAGCTGATCAACTCGGCCATCGAAGTGCTGGCCGATACGGTCAGTGCAGAAACCCATCCCTTGATTGGCCAGACCAAGGATATTGCCAGCGCTGCGGTCATGATGGTGATCACTTTCGCCGGCCTGGTCTGGTTTGGTTTGCTCTTTGTTCGTCTGTTTTCACATTAATTATTCATGACATTTATCGAAAAACTGGAATCCGCCTGGCAAAGCCAGAACTCCCTTCTCATGGTCGGCCTTGACCCTGATCCCGAAAGACTACCGGTTAGCATGAAACAGAACCGCGAATCCACATTCGAGTTCTGCAAGGGCATCGTAGATGCATCAGCGCCCTACGCCTGCGGCTTCAAACCGCAAATTGCCTATTTTGCGTCACAGGGCGCGGAAGAACAGTTGTCGCAACTGTGCGCCTATATCCACGAGACCTATCCGCATTTACCCATTGTGCTGGACGCCAAGCGCGGCGACATCGGCACGACGGCTGAACATTACGCCCGCGAGGCTTACGAACGGTATAAGGCCGATGCCGTTACCGTCAGTCCATATATGGGATTCGATTCCATCGAGCCGTACCTGGCGTGGAAAGACCGGGGCATTATTATTCTGTGCCGCACCTCCAATCCGGGCGGCTCCGACCTGCAATTTGTCGAGTCTGCCAGCGGCGAACCGCTTTACCTGCATGTGGCCAGCATAGTCGCGGAAAAATGGAACACGCACGGCCAGTGCGGCCTGGTGGTAGGCGCCACCTTCCCCGAAGAGTTGAGCAAGGTTCGCGCCCGGGTGGGCGACGCCATGCCGTTGCTGGTGCCGGGCATCGGCGCCCAGGGCGGAGATATCGAGCAAACCGTGACGGCCGGCCGCAATATCGCCGGTACCGGCATGATGATCAATTCGTCACGCGCCATTTTGTATGCCAGTTCGGATGAAAACTGGAAAGAAGAAGCGGCTCGTGTAGCACGGGAGACGCGCGATCAGATCAATCGGGCGCGCGGGATCTGATATCACATCTGGATATGGCTGTCTTAAAACGTAGAAGGCAGTCTTTTATGTACCATGATGAGACCGCAATCAATGTATCCTGGGCGGCTGTACCCAGGGATTGATCACTGAGACGCCGACCGCTGCAAATGGGCTGACGTCTCGTGTTGCCACGATAAAACCATTGGTTGCTGCAATGGCTGCAATATAACCATCATCCTTGCCTACAAGCTTACCTTGCGCTTTTGCACCGGCCATCAATTCGGCATAGGCCCTGGACGCTTCCAGATCGAAGGCAAGAACACGCCCCTTGAATGCCGGCAGTACCTCCTGCTCTAACCTGTCCTGATAGATCTTACGGCGTTTACCTGCCGGCATGGTAGCCACCCCATATCGTATTTCAGCCACCGTCACTACCGATAGATATAATGTTTCAATCGTCTGAGCATCGATCCATTCCAGCACGTTGGAATCCGGTTTGATCCTCCATAGCTCAGAAATAACATTTGTGTCTAGAACGATCATTCAAACCCCATTGGCTCGGCTGGAGTCTTGTCACGAAGCTGTTCAAAATGCGCTACCTCGGCGTCGGTCAATCCGCCCGCGTCTTTAGCAATAGCTGTCATTAACGAACCGAGTTGAAGACGCCCTTCTGGTCTGGCAGCCTGTTCAAGAATACTGCGGATCTCAGCTTCGGTGCTGCGCCCATGTTTGGCGGCACGAAGGCGTAATGCACGATGAACTTCATCCGGGATATGTCGGATAGTGACAGATGCCATATCAATATCTCCTTTTGATTACGTTGATAGCAATTATAACTTATGATATCAATAAGCATCAAACGACGCTGATAGGCGTGTCAGGAGTGCAATAATTAAAGTGCTGAAATAGCGGCCACAACCTGGCGACAGCAACTGCGGGCCCGGCCGCCTCTTCACTGTCTTGCCAGAATCAGATCAATTTTCCTCGACGATGCGTCGGGTAATTTCCATGGCGTAGATGACCGCCTGGACACGCACCTGATGACGATCTCCGACAAAATTCTGCGAGAATGGCAGCGTGACGATGCCGTCAGCCTTGCGATAGGAAACCGCAAAACACACCAGACCCACCGGTTTGTGTGCCGTGCCGCCATCGGGGCCTGCGATACCGGTTGTGCTGACCGCGCAGGTGGAAAGCGGCGCATGGTTTAACGCCCCTTCGGCCATTTCGATGGCCACTTCCTGGCTGACCGCCCCAAAATTGTCCAGCGCAGCCAGATTTACGCCCAGCATATCCATTTTGGCTTCGTTGGTATAGGTCACAAACCCCCGATCAAACCACTGGCTTGAACCAGCGATGGCTGTAATCGCACCGGCAAGCAGCCCGCCCGTGCAGGATTCGGCCGTGGCCAGCAACCCGCTTTTTTTCTTGAGCGCTTCTCCCAACTGGGCGGCGACCTGCCACTGTTCACTCAACAGTTCTGACATACTCACCCCAACATTCTGGTGGCGATCGCCATGATGAACAGCGTATAGGCCGCTGCCACCACGTCGTCCCACATGACGCCGAACCCGTTTTTGAGCGTACGATCAAAGTAGCCAATGGGTGGCGGTTTGACGATATCGAAAAAGCGAAAAAGGATAAAGGCGACCAGTTGCCAGCCCAGGTTCATGGGCGCCACCAGCAAAAGGACCGCCCAGAAGGCGACCATCTCGTCCCAGACGATGCCGCCGTGGTCATCCACATGCATTTCCTGTGCGACGCGATGGCAGCAATAGACGCCGTAAGCGAAGCCGATCAGAATGAACAGCGCCATGTAAAAATCGGTGCCCAGCACAAAACTGAGCGGCCACCAGAGCACCCAGGCCAGCAGGGTGCCCCAGGTTCCGGATCCCGGTCTGATCAGCCCGGCGCCAAGCCCAAAGGCAAAGAAGCGGTGGGCATCAGCCCGGATCCAGCCGAAAGTAGGCCATTGTGCGTTCACGGTCGTTTTGGTGCCGGCGGCATTGTGTATCGTTTGCGTATGAATTTCTTCTATCATGCTATGACTTCTGTGTGTACGGCTTGCGCCGACGAGCTGGCCGGAAATGGTCGAATCCCGCTGGAAGTGCGGAAATATCCTGTTGCGCAGCATCAAGTACCCGCAAACCCTGCCCGACGTGAACCTCGCCGATGCGCGTAAGCATCACAGGCAGGCTGGCAGCAATGGCTTGCAGTGCCGCTCTGGCGGTCTGCGGCGCCGTAAAACACAACTCGTAGACGTCACCCCCGCCCAATACGGACTGGCGCAATTGCTGCGGGTCATCGTCTGGCAGGCTAAGATTAACAGGCATTAAAGATTCATACAATACGGCAGCGACACCGCTGGCATGCAAAATATGTTTCAAGTCCTGCACCAGGCCGTCGGATAGGTCTATGACGGCATGCGCCAGTGGCCGCAGGGCAAGTCCCAGGGACACACGTGGCTCGGGCCACTCCAGGGCATGCCGGGTGGCCTGCAGCGTTTGTGTTTCGCGTTCGTTCAGAATTTCACCCGCCTTCTGACGCAGCAGCAGATTCAGGGCCCAGTCGGCAGCGCCCAGGGTGCCAGAAACCCAGATATCATCACCGGGCAGGGCCCGGCTGCGAAGCAAAAACGGCTGGGTCACTTCGCCCAGCACGGTAACGCTGATGACAATATCGTGTTCGCTGCGGGTGGTATCGCCACCGATAAGCGGGCATTGGTATTTGTCGGCCAGGCGGTTAAAGCCACGGGAAAACGCAGTCAGCCAATCGGTATCGTAACGCGGCAGCGCAATGCCCAGCAGACAGCCGCGCGGCGTCGCCCCCATCGCGGCCAGGTCGGACAGGTTGACTGCCAGCGATTTATGGCCCAGCGATTCGGGGTCCACGTCGGAAAAGAAATGGCGCTCTTCGAGCAGCAGATCCTTGCTGACCGCCAGGGAGGTGCCAGCCGTGGGCGTCAGGATGGCGCAATCGTCCCCCACCGCAATATCAACAGACGCTGCGGGGCGGGTAAAAAAATTACGGATCAGATCAAATTCGCCGGACATAGGAACCGCTCTTCAATTGCACGAGCATCGCTTCACAAAAGCGTCCGGCTAGCGCCAGGCGCCGGCCAGAGCGCATCCGGTCGCCGAACCTAGGTCAGCGGCCGGCATTGACTTCGAGAGAACGCACGCGGGCCGCCAGTTTGTCCAGTACGCCATTGACAAATTTGAAGCCGTCGGTGCCGCCAAATTCCTTTGCCAGCTCCACTGCTTCGTTAATGGCAACTCTGTACGGAACATCCAGATGGTGAATGAGCTCGTAACTGCCGATGAGCAGAATGCCGTGCTCGATGGGTGAAAGTTCGTCCAGCGGGCGGTCGATATAGGGCACGAATGCTTCACGCAGCGCCGGCGCATCGGCAAAAACGCCATGCAACAACGTCTTGAACCAGACCGGATCGGCGTTTTCGAATTCCGGGCTGTCCTGGATGTGAGCGTCGATGGCGCCTGCCTCGCGCTGGTCAGTGTCGCCACTGACCAGCCAGGCATAGATACCCTGAAGGGCAAATTCGCGCGCCCGACGGCGCGCACTGCGATGCATTGTTTTATTATCCTGAGCCACTCGTTGTCCTATCGCCTTGGGGTATCTGCTACTTCTTCGGTTTCATCGTCTTCGTCGTCCTGGTCGTCGTCATCGTCCAGATCTTCGAAGTCATCATCTTCATCTTCCGACTCGGGCACCAGTGCGGCCGACAGATTGGCCATTTCCACGGCAACCTGGGCGCAATCCTTGCCTTTCTGTTCGGCACGGGCCTTGGCCTGCTCTTCATCTTCTGTCGTGAGAATACCATTGGCCACCGGCACATTGGTATCCATGGACACCCGGGTAATGGCCGCAGCACTTTCATTGCTGACGATTTCGAAGTGATAGGTTTCACCGCGAATGACCGCCCCCAGGGCGATCAGCGCATCAAATTCGTAGGTTTCGGCCATTTGCGCCAGCGTCAGGCCGACTTCGAGCGCGCCAGGCACAGTCACGACCATAATGTCGCGCTCGTCGACACCCAGCTCGCCAAGCTCGGCCAGGCAGGCTTCGAGCTCGGCAAAACCAATTTCCTCGTTAAATCGTGCGCACACGATACCGATATGCAGGCCTTCGCCATTCAGATCAGGGGCGAGTGTATAGGGTTTCATAGCCATTCCTTTAAAATCAGCGGGGGTCAGAAGAAGTTTCGTAACCTGTCACGGTAAGTGCATAACCAGTCATGCTTGGCATTTTACGTGGAAGTGCGAGCAGGCGCATCTTTCCGACGTTCAGTTCACGTAATATTTGCGCACCGATACCGTAAGTGCGCAGATCGTAGCGATCATCTCTGCGCGCGGTGCTCTCGGTTTCTCCCCATTTTTCCAGCGCCTCGATCAGACCCTTTTGCGATCCCTGGCAGTTAAGCAGCACCAGAACGCCGGCCGGGCTGGCGGAAATAACTTCCAGCGCCTGTGCGATGCCCCAGCTGTGAGCATTGCGTTCCAGGTCCAGCAGATCCAGGACCGATACCGGCTCATGGACGCGCACCAGCGTTTCCTGGTCGGGATCGATAGCGCCATGCACCAGCGCAATATGCCCGGCGCCCGACATGCTGTCCTGATAGGATACCGCTTCGAACCGGCCGAAAGGTGTGTTCAGGGTCTTGCTGCCCAGGCGGCGAATCATGGATTCGTTTTCGCTGCGATACTGGATCAGATCGGCGATCGTGCCGATTTTCAGATTGTGTTCACGGGCGAAGGTAACCAGATCGGGAAGGCGCGCCATGCTGCCATCGGGTTTGAGAATTTCACAGATGACCGCGGCTGACGTCAGGCCTGCCATGGCAGTAAGGTCACAGCCCGCTTCGGTGTGCCCGGCACGGATCAGCACGCCGCCCGAAACGGCCTGGACCGGAAAGATATGTCCCGGGTTGACCAGATCCTGGGGCTTGGCGTTTTTGGCAACGGCCGCCTGAATAGTGCGGGCCCGGTCAGCGGCGGAAATGCCCGTAGTCACTCCCTCGGCCGCCTCGATGGACACGGTAAAGTTGGTGCCAAAGGAGGTGCCGTTGCGTGAGGCCATGAGCGGCAGCTCCAGCTGGCGGCAACGCTCTTCAGTGAGCGTCAGGCATACCAGGCCCCGGGCGTATGTCACCATGAAGTTGATGGCCTCAGGCGTGACAAAGTCTGCCGCCATTACCAGATCACCTTCATTTTCGCGATCCTCTTCGTCGACCAGGATGACAATACGCCCCGCCTTGAGCTCTTCGACAATTTCAGAGACGGGAGAGATGGTGCAGTCGGGCACCAGAGATACAGGGGCGGCAGAAGTCATGATCGTGCTTGAATCCGGAAAGACTGGGCTGGCGCGGCGCACCAACAATGAGCAAAAGCGTTATTTTACCCTTTTCGCCCCTGTAAAAGGCGGCAAAACCCCCATTCAGTCCGAGGATTGTTGGGAGCCGCGCACCACTGCCGTCACCTCGATTTCCACTTTGGCCCGGTCTTCCACCAGGCCGGCCACCTGTACCGCCGTCATGGCGGGAAAATGCCGGCCGATGACATTGCGGTAATGCTCGCCAATCGCCGGATAAGCGGCCACATATTCGCGCTTGTCGGTGACGTACCAGTTCATGCGGACAATATCGGATGGCGCTGCCCCGCCCTCCCTGAGGATAGCCACGATATTTTCCAGGGTCTGGCGCACCTGTTCGCCCAGGTCGTCGGATTCAAACTGCTGCTGCCCGTTCCAGCCGATCTGGCCACCGACAAACAGCAGGCGGCTGCCGGCCTCGACGGTGATCATGGTGCCGTTGGCGTAGCCGCGGGGCTTGGTCCAGTCTGACGGTTGCAATATTTCCATGTTTCAATTCCCATTCCATTACCGGATTTCGGTCATTTTTCTCAGAACAAAGCGCTGCAGCTTACCGGTTTCGGTGCGCGGCAACTGCTCAACAAATTCAATTTCGCGTGGATACTTGTAGGGCGCCGCTTCCTGCTTCACATAATCTTGCAGTGCCGCGACCAGTTCTGCGCCGGGCGTAAAGCCGTCGTTCAGCACAATATAGGCCTTGACGATCGCACCGCGCTCGGCGTCGCCGCGGCCCACCACCCCGCAATCGTTCACCGCTTCGTGAGTCATGAGCACGCTTTCGACTTCCGGACCAGCAATGTTGTAGCCAGCCGAGACGATCATGTCATCGTCGCGCGCACGATAATAAAAGTAGCCGTCTGCATCCATCACAAAAGCGTCGCCGGGCAGGTTCCACTGCTGCTGCACGTAGCGGGACTGTCGCTCATCATCCAGATAACGGCAACCGGTCGGGCCGCGCACGGCCAGCCGGCCAAGCGTGCCGGGCGGCACCTCGTTCATATCGGCACCGACCACCCGGGCCTGGTAGCCGGGCACCACCCGCCCGATTGCCCCGTCCCGGATATCGTTACCGGTACTGGAAATATACACATGCATCATTTCCGTCCCCCCAATGCCATCTGTCATATTGATGCCGCTGGCCTTTTTCCATATCTGGCGCGTGTCATCGGGCAACGCTTCGCCAGCCGAGACGCAGACCCGCAGGGAATCGAGCGAATAGTCGTCGGCCAGGCCGGCCATCTTGCGATAGAAGGTGGGCGCCGTAAAGGTCATGGTCACCTTATGGTCCTGAATGATCTGTAAAAATGCGTCAGGGGTCAGCTTTTCCACCAGCAGGGTCGAGCCGCCGGCGCGCAATGGAAAGCACAGCAACCCGCCCAGCCCGAAAGTAAACGCCAGCGGCGGCGTGCCGCAAGCGATATCGGTCGTCCGGGTTTGCAGAACCTTGCTGGAAAAGGTATCGCACATGGCAAGCACATCGCGATGAAAATGGATGCAGCCCTTGGGTTTGCCGGTCGTGCCGCTGGTAAAGGCGATCATGCAGGGGTCGTCGCGCAGCGTCTGTGCGTCGTAGGGCGCATCGCTTTTGGTGTCGGCCCGCGCCTGCATGCTGTCTGGCGTCTGCGTGCCGAACGCCATGATCTGCTGCAGCGTCGGGCAATAGTTCGGATTATCGGCGTTGCGGCAGTGCTCCAGCTCCTGCAGCAACCGTTCATCGCAAAGCGCTGCCTGCGCCTGTGAGATTGTCAGAATGGCGCTCAGCTCCCGGGCGCGCAACAGCGGCATGGTGGGCACAGCGACAATGCCCGCCTTCAGGCACGCCAGCAGCGCGCCAGCCATACCCACGTTATTGGGTCCGCGCAGCAACAGCCGGTTGCCCGATACCAGTCCCAGATCTTCGGTCAGCACCCGTGCCAGCTGATTGGTCCATTGCGCCAGCGCCTGATAGGTCATCTGCTTCTGCATACCGTCCTGCAACCAGCGCAATGCAATATTCTGGCCTCGCCCCTGCTGCACGTGGCGATCAATCAGTTCCACGGCACTATTGAGTTTCTCGGGATAGTGCAGTTGTGGCAAGTCGAACAGGTACTGTGGCTGCTGCCCGCTCTCGGGCAGATGTTCAATGACAAAGCGGTCTTGCAATCCTGTCTGTGCTGGCATGTCTTGTCTCCTGGGTTGTCGGCTCAACCGGCGGCGCGGATGAGTCAGGAAGTCTTTGCTCCCGTTTCGATTCAGTCCCGCAATAATTCACGTGCAATAATCAGTTTCTGCACTTCGGTGGCGCCTTCGTAAATACGCAGGGCGCGAATATCCCGGTACAACCCTTCTACACACTCGCCGGCCACCACGCCCTGTCCGCCAAACAGCTGAACGGCCTTGTCAATAACCTGCTGCGCCGATTCAGTCGCAAACATCTTGGCCATGGCGGCTTCCTTGGTGGTTCTGGCCTGGTACACGTCGCGTCGCCAGGCGGCGCGATAGGTCAGCAGGCGGCTGGCGTCCAGCGCCGTTGCCATATCGCCCAACGTAGCTTGCGTCAGTTGCAGGTCGGCCAGTACACCGCCAAACATTTGGCGGGTCTTGCTGCGCGCCAGGGCTTCGTCCAGCGCCCTGGCGGCGAACCCGTTGGCGGCCGCCGCAACCGACACGCGGAAGATATCCAGCACCTGCATCGCCAGCTTGAAGCCCTCGCCCTTGGTTCCCAGCAGGGCCTCCGCAGGCAGGCGGCACTGCTTCAGTTTGAGCACCGCCATCGGATGCGGCGCCATGACGTGAATGCGCTCGGACGTATCCAGCCCCTTCGTGTTGCTGTCCACGATAAAGGCGCTGATGCCCCGCGCGCCCGGCAGAAAATCGGTGCGCGCGAAGACACAATAAAAATCGGCAATGTCGCCATTGGAAATCCAGGTTTTGACGCCATCAAGAACATATTCGGATCCTTGCTGCGTGGCCTTGCAGGCCATGGCGGCCACATCGGACCCGGCATCGGGCTCGGACAGGGCGAAGGCAGCAATCAGCTCGCCACGCGCCACGCGCGGCAGGTAGAATTTTTTCTGCGCTTCGGAGCCACCCAGCACAATGGCGCCGCTACCCAGGCCCTGCATGGCAAAGGCAAAGTCGGCCAGGCCGTGATAGCGTGCGAAGGTCTCGCGGATCAGGCAGATCATGCGCGAATCAATCTGCTCCAGCGCGCCGCCCCAACTTGCATTGGGCCCTGCCGGAACCGCATAGCGCAGCCAGCCGCCTTCTCCCATCCGACGCACCAGTTCGCGACAGGTCTCATCGGTATTGCCATGCGGCACATTGCGCAGATTATCTTTTGCCCAGCGATCCAGTTCAACAACAACATGACGATGCTGCTCTTCAAAAAAAGGCCAGTCCAGAAACTCGTGGTCAGGCATGATCAGTCTCCCTCGAACACGGGTTTGTTTTTTGCCACAAAAGCATGATAGGCCCGATGAAAATCCCGGGTCTGCATACAGATGGCCTGTGCATGGGCTTCGGCATCAATGGCGTCGTCCACACCCATATTCCATTCGTGATGAAGGCAATGCTTGGTGATGCCATTAGCAAAGGTCGGGCCCGCTGCAATCTGCGCTGCCATCGTGTGCGCAGCCGCCAGCACCTGGTCTGGCTCATGCAACTGGTTATAGAAGCCCCAGTGGTGACCTTCCTGACCAGACATGGAACGGCCGGTGTAGAGCAGTTCGCTGGCTCGGCCCTGGCCGATAATGCGTGGCAAAATCGCACACGCACCCATGTCTGCTCCCGCCAGGCCCACGCGGGTAAACAGAAAGGCGGTTTTGCTGTCGGCCGTACCCAGTCGAATATCGGACGCCATGGCCAGAATGGCGCCAGCGCCGGCACACACCCCTGCCACTGCTGCGATCACCGGCTGCGGGCACCCGCGCATGGCCTTGACCAGGTCGCCGGTCATCTGGGTAAAAGCAAGCAACTGGGGCATGGACATCCGGGTCAGCGGACCGATAATTTCATGCACATCGCCACCGGAACAAAAATTGCCGCCAGCGCCGGCGATGACCACTACCTTGATGTCACTGGCGCAGGACAAGGCGCGAAACAGATCACGCAATTCGGCATAAGATTCGAAGGTCAGCGGGTTTTTTCTTTCCGGCCGGTTCAGCGTAATGGTTGCCACCTTGTGGTCATCGCTGACCTGCCAGTCAAAATGCGTGGCCCGATAGCCTGCCAGCGGCTTATGCTGATCCTGCATGGGGTTGATGTCATCCGAAATAGTCATCGTATATCTCCTGTTTTCCTTCTGGTGAATGCATGGATTCTTTGGCATTCACATCTGTCATCGCTGCTTTCCGTACCCGCTCAACGCCGGGTGTTTTCATCTGCATAAGTGGACTATATTGTTCACTGCCCGGTGGTCGCGCCGTAGATCGTTCATAGGCAGGCCCTTAGGGATTCCTATCAAGTAGAGACAATTGACCACACGCCGTAGGCATCAGACAAATAACTGCACTACGTTTTACCCGGCCATTTTCTCGCCGCCATCGACCGGTACGGCCTGCCCGTTGATACTGGCCGACTGCGGCAGGCACAACCACAGCACGGCATGCGCCACTTCCTCGGGTTGCACCAGCCTGCCCTGCGGATTGTTGCTGGCCAATGCCGCCTTTGCCTTGTCTGCGGCCATGCCGGTTTTGGCAACCATATTGGCCACGGCACCGTCGAGCAGCGGCGTGTCGGTATAACCGGGGCATACGGCATTGACGGTAATATTCTTTGCGGCCAGCTCCAGGGCAAGGGCACGGGTCAGGCCTACCACCCCATGCTTGGCTGCACAATAAGCAGTCACATAGCCATAGCCCTTCAGCCCGGCAACGCTGGCCACATTCACAATACGCCCCCAGCCCTGCGCCAGCATGTCGGGCAGCACGGCGGCAATGCATTGATAGGTCCCGGTCAGATTAACCTGCAGCATCCGGTTCCAGAATTCGGTATCCATGCGGTCAAAGCGCTCGCTTTGCGCTTGCCCGGCATTGTTGACCAGAATACTGATCGGGCCAAAGCGCGCCCGCGCCGCGTCAAAGGCGCTGCCGATTGCCTTTTCATCTGTGATATCGGCCTGCACCGTGTGCACCCGCTGCGCATCTGCACCAAGGCTCGCCGCAGCCGCGGCCAGGCGCTCGCCATTGCGGGCCAGCAGCGTCACCCGGGCGCCGGCATCCAGCACCAGGCGTGCCACTTCAAGCCCGATCCCCTGACTGGCGCCGGTAATCAGGACGTGGCGATCCTCCAAAGAAGGTGTAGCGGTCTGCTTCATGATGGTTTATCCGTTCTGCATTGATTGGGCCCGTTCAAACAGGGTCTCGATTTGGCGTTTGCCGGCGCTGTACTGCTGGGGCCAGTTCACTTGCGTATAGCCGATCTTGGCGGTTTCGCTCAGCGTCCAGGCCGGGTTGGCCAGATGGGGGCGGCCAATGGCGCACAAATCTGCACGGCCCGACGCAATAATACTGTTGACCTGGTCGGCCTCTGTGATGGCGCCGACCGCCATGGTCGCAATCCCTTCCTGATTGCGGATCTCGTCAGCAAATGGAGTCTGGTACATGCGCCCATACACCGGCTTCTGTTCGGGGCTGACCTGACCTGACGAGCAATCGATCAGATCGGCGCCCGCCGCTTTGAAGGCCCGGGCAATCAGCACCGCATCGTCTGCCGTAATGCCACCCTCGACCCAGTCGCTGGCCGAGATACGCACATTGAGCGGTCGATCTTCAGGCCACACCGCACGCATCGCTTTAAATACTTCAAGGGGAAAACGCAGGCGGTTATCCAACGCGCCCCCGTAGGCATCCGTGCGCTGATTGGTCAATGGCGAAATAAAGCACGACAACAAATAGCCATGTGCGCAATGCAGTTCAAGCACATCAAACCCCGCCTGGGCGGCAAGCCGGGTGGACTGCACGAACTGCTCAGTAATTTGCTGCATGTCCGCCGCATCCAGCGCCTTGGGCACTTGCGAGACGTCTGGCAAATACGGCAAGGGGGACGCCGAGACCAGCGGCCAGTTGTCTGATTCCAGTGGCATATCGATACCATCCCAGGCCGCTTTGGTCGACCCCTTGCGACCCGCATGGCCCAATTGGATGCCGATTTTTGCATCCGATTGCGCGTGAACCGCCTGCACGATGTGTTGCCAGGCCTGCAACTGGGTAGTATTCCACAGGCCCGGGCAATGCGGTGTGATCCGCGCCTGAGGCGACACGCAGGTCATTTCAACCATGACCAGTCCGGCCCCGCCCAGGGCGCGCGCCAGCAAATGCTGGAAATGAAAGTCGCCGGGCACCCCGTCAACGCACGAGTACATGGCCATGGGCGAGACCACGATCCGGTTTTTCAATACCACAGAGCGCAGGCTGAAGGGCGTCCACATGGGTGGGATCGCAGCGGCACCGTTGTCCGCGCCTGCTGCCCTCTCACGAGCCCTGGTCTGGCTGGCCTGACGGCTGAACCAGCTTTCAAAATGATGCATCCACTGCGGATCGCGCAGCCGCAGGTTTTCATGTGAAATACGCTGCGAGCGTGTCAGCAGCGAATAGGCAAACTGCTCCGGCGCCAGGCGGCTATAGCGTTTGACATTCTCGAACCATTCGGTGGAATTGCGCGCCGCATTCTGGATTTTCAGCACTTCGATGCTGCGCTGCGCTTCGTAGTGCGTTAGCGCTGCGCCGACATCATCGTGGGTGCGAAAACTGCTGGCCAGCTCTATGGCGTCTTCCAGCGCCAGCTTGGTTCCCGAACCGATGGAAAAATGCGCGGTATGCGCGGCATCGCCCATAAGCACCACGGGTACGGTTTTACCGTTAGGCAGGCGCTGCTGATGCACCCACTGCTCGCAAATGACGCGGGGAAACTGAATCCAGATGGCCGCTCCACGCAAATGCTTGGCATTGGATAACAGCTTGTGACCATCCAGCCACGGCGCAAAGAGGGCCTCACAATAGGCAATGCCCTCCTCCTGCGACATCGTGTCGATCCCGGCAGCGCGCCACGTTTCGTCCCGGGTTTCCACGATGAAGGTGGACATGCCCTCTTCATATTGATAGGCGTGCGCCTGAAACCATCCATGTTCTGTATTGACAAAGGCAAAGGTAAACGCATCAAACGTCTTTTGCGTGCCCAGCCAGACAAAACGGCAGCGCCGGGTGTCGATATCCGGTTTGAATGTATCGGCATAGCGCGTCCGGATGCGACTATTGATGCCGTCGGACGCAATGACCAGATCCGCATCGTAATCCATTGCCATGGCCTGGTCGTCTTCGGCCACCGTCTCGAACACCAGTTCCACGCCAAGATCCAGGCAGCGCTGCTGCAGGATATTGAGCATCTTCTTGCGGCCGATGCCGATAAACCCGTGTCCGCCGCTGCGGATCGTGGTCTGGCCGATATGTATATCGATATCGTCCCAATGGTTGAATTGGCGAATGATCTGTTCCGCTGTAGGCAGATCAGCCTTTTTCAGGTTTTCCAGCGTGGCGTCAGAAAACACCACTCCCCAGCCGAAGGTATCAAACGGACGGTTGCGTTCTATGACCACTATCCGGTCCTGGGGATTGCGTTTTTTCAACAGCAGCCCGGCATATAAACCAGCTGGGCCGCCACCGATACATACAATATTCATGACAGATCCTTTGAATGCGGTCTGTGGCCGTTGCCTGCCCAGCCGCTGCCTTTCTGGCGCCGCCGTACAGACACAAGAGTGCAGCACTGCGGTTTTGCCTCTTTCAAAATTGTGATTTATTTTAAGTTTAAACTAATTTATAATGCACTACAAACTTTTTTTAAACAGGCGACAATGGCTGCCTCATGCCAAGCGTGGGCACCCGAACGAACCGGACTGCGTTTACAATCTGCCCGGTCCTACATGAACGGCTATGTCGTTTTATTTACGTTTATTTCAGCAGGAGCAGTTATGCAACACGATCTGGAAACCCGCGCAGCAACCATTGATCACTCCGAATTGCGTCTGTGGCTACGCCTGCTTACCTGCACCAGCCTGATCGAAAATCGCATCCGCAATTATCTGCGCGTGCAATTCGATTGCACCTTGCCGCGCTTCGACCTGATGGCGCAACTGGCCAAGGAACCGCAAGGCATGCGGATGGGAGATCTGTCTGCAAGACTGATGGTCAGCAACGGCAACGTGACCACCATTGCCAATCAGCTGGAAAAAGAAGGGCTGATCCTGCGCAAGGTCAGCAGTGAAGACCGCCGCAGTACCTTTTTGCGGCTCAGCGCAAAGGGACGCCGACAATTTGACCAAATGGCCTCGGCTCATGAAGCCTGGCTCCAGGACATGTTCAGCGGGATGCCCAAGGGCAATCAGAAGGAGCTGTATACGCTGCTGGCCGATCTGAAGCAGGCAGCACTTGCATCCCAGCAGTGACACGGCCCGTGCAAGGATGCTGTTTTCAGCGTGACTTCACGCATGACGCCGCCTGACCACGGTGCCCGGGTTATGCCATGCCGACGCCGGTGAAATGCCATGCCGGTGCCGACGCCAGGGTGAGAACGCCCGGCCTCAAGACAGCAGCAGTCATGCCGACGTTTGGCGACCTTACAGCTTGTCGACTTTGCGACTGTCGGCATTTTCGCCACCGCTGCCAGCGACAGCAATCGGGTAAAATAGTCTTTTTTGACTATCCTGGCAACAATCGGCGATATCTTTCTTTGGAGCAGTACGGATGAATGCGGCAACGATTCAGCAAAACGATCAATCAATCCACCAGACAGATCTGTTGGTGATCGGTGGCGGGATCAATGGGACTGGCATTGCGCGTGATGCGGCAGGACGCGGCCTGTCCGTATTGCTCTGTGAACAGGATGATCTGGCCAGCGCCACTTCATCGGCCAGCAGCAAACTGATCCATGGCGGGCTGCGCTATCTGGAACAATACGAATTCCGTCTGGTGCGCGAAGCGCTGGCCGAGCGCGAAGTGTTGTTGAATATCGCCCCTCATATTGTGCGGCCCTTGCGCTTCGTACTGCCGCACGATCACACCCTGCGTCCCGTATGGATGATCCGTGCGGGACTCTTTCTCTACGATCATCTGGCCAAGCGCTCCGCGCGCCTGCCAGGGTCCCGTCATATCCGTCTGGATGATGACTCGCCATTTGCCCGACCCATGAGCGAGCGCATCAAACAGGGCTTTATTTACTCCGATTGCCAGGTGGATGATTCCAGGCTGGTCGTGCTCAACGCCATGGATGCGCAAGCGCGCGGCGCGCAGATTCTTACGCAGACAACCTGCACCGGCGCACACATTGAAGAAGGTCGCTGGCTGGTGACCCTGCAGGATGTCACGGGCCGCCACTTGCAGGTGAGCGCCAAGGTGCTGGTCAACGCCGCCGGCCCCTGGGTTGATAACGTACTCGGAACGCTGCACGACCCCGATGCCCAGCCACGCAATCACCTGCGCCTGATCAAAGGCAGCCACCTGGTGACGCGCAAGCTATACGAAGGCGATCATGCCTATATCCTGCAGAATGATGACAAGCGGATCGTTTTCATCACTCCGCATCGCGATGTCTATTCCATGATCGGCACTACCGATGTGGATTTCCATGGCGATGCGCGTGGCGCGCACATTTCCGAAGAGGAAACCGATTATCTGCTGTCGGTGGTCAATCGATATCTGCGCCAGCCGGTGCAGCGCGACGCCATTGTCTCAAGCTGGGCCGGTGTGCGACCATTGTATGATGACGCGCAAGGCCAGGCTGCTGCTGTCACCCGCGATTATGTCTTTGATGTGAGCGGCGGCAAAAACGGCGAACCGGCCATGCTATCGATTTTTGGCGGCAAGATCACCACTTATCGCAAACTGGCCGAACATGCGCTGGAAAAACTCCAGCCGTATCTGAAACAGGGGCCGGCCTGGACCGCCACGGCACCGCTGCCAGGCGGCCAATTGCCCGACCTGGACCCGCAGCGCTACACGCAGCAATTGCAGGCGCGCTACCCCTGGCTGGATGCTGCGCTGCTTGCCCGCCTGGTGGCTGCCTACGGATCTATGACAACTGAAATTATCGGCGATGCCGATTCCGTTGCAGGTCTGGGTATGCATTTCGGACACGGCCTGTACGAGGCCGAAGCGCGCTGGCTGATCAATCGCGAGTGGGCGCAAAGCACCCAGGATATCCTGTGGCGCCGCACCCGGCTGGGCCTCAAGTTCAGCGTCGGGCAACAACAAACACTGGAACACTGGCTCACCGGAACAACCCTGGCGGCGGCCATGGCGCGCGACACGTTTTTTGAGTCGGCCCGGTCACGTTAATTAGTCGCGATAAATTAGTCGCGATAATCTAGCCACGCTAATAATCTAGCCACGCTCGCCGATGGCAGGAACCGTTGCGCGCAACGTTGTTTACGCGTCGGCCATGCAAGCCACAACTGTACCATATGCAAAAACCCTTGTAGCCTAGCAGGCAATGTATTTCTTATTTATGACATGTCATCAAATATGCATACCTGGGGTGTTACTATGCCAGCTACAAATCCCCTTCCCCTTTACAGTGTAATTACATCAATCACGACTATGTCTGAACAGGAACTCAAGCTACATGTGCCTGCGTCTGCCGCTGCGCAAGTAGAAAAGGCGCTGAAAAAAGCAAAATGCGAAACTATCTCGCTGCGCGCCATGTATTTTGATACAGCAGATCGCGAGCTGGCCAAATCAAAAATCGCCATCAGGCTACGCCTGGAAGGCGACAACTGGGTACAAACGCTGAAAATGCCCGGCAGCAATGCGCTGACCAAGCTGGAACTGAACCACAATCGCCCCAGCCCGGTGCTGGATTTAAGTTTGTACGCAGGCACGCCGGCCGAGGCCGCCCTGCTCAAACTGGCCAAGCCGCTGGAGCTGCGCTACGAAACAGATATCACCCGGTTGTATCGGCGCCAGCGCACGCGCAAGGGCACTATAGAGATCGCCTTCGATACCGGTGTCATTCGTGCGGCCGAGCTGGAATTGCCGGTATCCGAAGTGGAGTTCGAACTGGTTTCGGGCTCACCCGAAGCAATCTTTGAGATCGGAAAAAAATGGCTGTCGCAATATAAGCTGATTCTGGACTTGCGCAGCAAGTCACAGCGTGGCGATGCCCTGGCTCAATCTGCAGTCAATATCAGGCGCTCGGACACCGCTACCGTAAAGAATGCGGTGCGCAACAACGAAGTGCTGCGTTTCTGGGCGCCCCGCAAGGCACGCGCCTACGAAATCGACAAACAGGACAGCGCCACGCAGGCGCTGGTCTCGGTCACGACTGAATGCCTGGAACAAATCTGTGCCAACGCCGGCGCCCTGGCCGAAATTGATACGCTGGGCGTCGTTGCGGTAGGCCGCCCCGAACATGTGCATCAATTGCGTATCGGCATGCGGCGCCTGACCAGCAACTGGAAGTTGTTTAGCGGCCTGGCCTGGCTGCCCGAACAGGACGTGCGCGATGAGCTTCGCGTGCACCTGGGTCGATTCGGCGCCACGCGTGATCTGGACGTCATGCTCGCGACCGTGGTGCCGGTCCTGAACGATGCAGGCATGCCCACCATGCAGTTCAGTTCGCATGAAGAAGGCGCCACACCTCACGACATCGCCAAAGACCCGTCATTTCAGCAATGGGTGCTGCGGCTGCTGGAGTGGACTGTCCTGACACCAACAACCGATCCCGTGGCTCCCATCGAGGATGACACCGAACAGGTTCAAACGGACGCGGTTGAAGACGCACAACCGGGCGAGCAAACGCAGGATGAGCAGGCAGCGACCGAGCAGAGCGCTGAAGCAGCAGCGCCCGCCGCAGCCGGTGCATCAACCCAGATTGAACCGATCATTATCCCCCTGACGCCGCTGCCACACGGCCGCCCTGTTCTGCGCAGATTGCTGGAGCAGCGCCTGAACAAATGGAACAGGCAAATCGTTCGTCACTGGAAAACCGAAGATAAATCGGATATCGAGTCGTATCATGACCTGCGCAAACGCATCAAGCGCATGCGTTACGCACTGAACGTATACGAAGGCTTGCGCCCCAATTGCAACCTGAACGGGTATGTCAAAAAGCTGGCAGCAGCGCAGGAAGTATTCGGCAATCTGAACGATATGTCTACTGCCCTCACGTTCTTCAGCGCTCATACGCAAACCCATCCCGCCGCCTGGTTCGCCGTGGGCTGGCTTACCGCCACGCTTGAAACGCTGAAACACCAGGCCGATGAAGCGCTAACGCATATCCCCGCGAAAATCCGCTACGACTGACACACCACCTGATCGTGAGCATGGTCATGGTCACGATCAGCACCGTAAAAAAAGCACCCTGCAAGCTCGGATGATCTATCCGGGTTTGCAGGGTGTCTTTTTGTACTAAATCTTTTTTACTAAAGGGGACTTACTCAAGGGCTGTTGAGAGGATGACGGCCAAGCATCCCGTCGGCGTCGCATCAGTCGCATTGCCAGCCGTTGATGGTTATCCCGTTGCACAAAGAAACAAGCCTGCGCCCAACCAAGAAACGCTCGTCCTGCGACAGGCAGGCAGCGTGTGCTGGGCGCGCCAGAGGTTGCGCTATAGGCCAGGCTGCTTTATTCATATGAAGCCGAACCAGCCCCCTGGAGGAAAGCGCAGCCCTTTGGCCGATTAATCGCCCAGCAATGCACCGGCAAATTCGGATGCCACAAAGGGTTGCAGATCCTGCAATGACTCGCCGACGCCAATCCAGTAAACAGGCACCGGCCGCACGCCCTGGCTGCCCGCAGCCACGGCTGCCAGCGTACCGCCTTTGGCCGTACCATCCAACTTGGTCACGACCAACCCGGTCAGCGTCAAGGCCGCATCAAAAGCCTTGATCTGGGAGATGGCGTTTTGGCCGGTATTGCCGTCCACCACCAGCAGCACCTCGTGGGGGGCGTCGCCATCGGCCTTGCCGATCACGCGCTTGATTTTCTTGAGCTCTTCCATCAGATGCAACTGCGTGGGCAAGCGGCCGGCGGTATCGACCATGACAATCGACGCCTTGCGGGCCCGTCCGGCATTGACCGCATCGAATGCCACCGCAGCCGGGTCGCCGCCATCCTGGGCGATCACGGCCACATTGTTGCGCGAGCCCCATTCAATCAGCTGTTCGCGTGCCGCGGCACGAAAAGTGTCACCGGCCGCCAGCAACACACTGTGTCCCTGCGCCTGAAAATGGTGGGCAAGTTTGCCAATAGAGGTGGTTTTGCCTGCGCCGTTCACGCCCGCAATCATCACAACACGCGTCTGCCCGGTGCCTGCATCAAACTGCTTTTGCAGCGGGGCCAAATGCTCGGCCAGCAGATCGCGCAGTGCGTGTTTGACGGTTTGTGCGTCTTCAATGCGTTCCTTTTTCACCTTGTTGCGCAGTTTGCCCAACAACGATTCGGTCGCTTCCATCCCCGCATCGGCCATAATCAGCGCCGTTTCCAGCTCTTCAAACAGATTCTCGTCAACTTTGACGCCGACAAACAGCGAACTGATATTCGAACCGGTCCTGGACAGGCCATCCTTTAAGCGCGCCAGCCAGGATTTGCGATCCGATTTGGGACGCTGCGCCGTGCTGGACGCTGCCGGCGCCTGCTCGGCCATCGCAACGGCGTCGGGTGTGGCAGGCGCAGCGGATACCGCAGATGCTACCGGTGTTGCTGGTACCTGGGGGGCCTCGGACGTTGCCGGAACGGCAGACACTTCGGGCGCGGGCGCTTGTGCTGCTGCCGATGCAATAGTGGGCTGCGCCACACTGTCCGCAACTGAAACGTTCTTTTGCTCGCCCTGTGCAGCGGCTTTGATCGCAGCGCCGGAACCCTGGCCCACAGACGGCGGCAAAACGGCATCCATGGGCTTTTTCAAGGTTGCCGCTTTATCGCTCAGATCCACATGAACCGGTGGAGTCGAGGGCACAGACTGCACATTGCGCTGCGCTTGCGGTGGCAAGGATGATGTCGACGGCGCGGGCGTACCTGCTGGGGCCGCTGAAGCAGCATCGGCAGACTCTGGCGCGGTCGTCTCGCGCACCGGCGGTTCCTGAACCGGTGGCTCTCTGGATGGCGGCTCCTGTGGGGGCGGTTCAACGGGTGTCGGCGGCTCTTTGGCCGGCGGTTCGGGTAAAGTCGGCTCCCTGACGGGCGGCTCCTGCGCAGCAGGTATGTCCTGGGGCGCTGGCTCAGTCTCTACCGACTCCGAAGCGATGGTATGTTCGGGCACCGGCATGAGCGCCGCGCCCTCTTCAAGCGTCTCGGGCTGACGGGTCTCGAGTGCCGGTTCAACGGGCTTTTCAACAGGCTCGCTGGTTTTCTTTTTACGTTTGAAAAAACTGAACATAGGTTGTCGCAGGAAAGTGAATACTACAATAACAATAGGATCCCCTATTTTAACAGTGTACGTCGCAACAATGATGAAACCAGCAAACCGCCCCGCAGGCACTTTCGGCAAACGCCAGACCATCCGAATCATTGGTGGTCAATATCGACGCTCGCAGATTCCGGTGGTTGATGCCGACGGCCTGCGGCCGACCTCGGACCGTATCCGGGAAACGCTGTTTAACTGGCTGAACTATCTGTGGGACGGCAAGTTCGACGACAAATCGGTGCTGGACCTGTTCGCTGGCACGGGCGCACTGGGCTTTGAGGCCGCTTCACGTGGCGCTGCGCATGTACAGATGGCCGAAACCAGTCCTGCTGCGCTGGCAACATTGCGCGCTACGCGCGACAAATTGCAGGCCAGCCAGGTACGCATCAACAGCGCCGATGCGTTTCTGATGTTAAAACGCATGGATGCCGCCAGATTCGACCTGGTAATGCTTGATCCGCCCTTTGCCGGCAAGCTGTTTGATCGCATCTATCCCTTTTTGCCCGCCATTGTCAAACCGGGCGGCCTGGTCTACATCGAATCGGACCAGCCCGAAGACCCGGGCCCCGACTTCCCTGCTATCCGGCAGGGCAAGGCCGGGCAGGTGTATTATCAGTTACATGAACACCTTATTGCACCGCACAAAAGCGAGTAAATACCTTATAATCGACGTTCCTTTAAACGCTCGGGCCGGTTTTCGGCCTCTTTCCCGGCATCGATCGGGAGCAAACGGAGCTCATGATGATCACTGCTGTATACCCAGGGACATTTGATCCTCTCACCCGCGGACACGAGGATTTGGTCCGACGCGCAGCCGGGCTGTTTGATCATGTTGTAGTTGGCGTCGCTGTCAGCGCGGGCAAAAATCCGCTGTTTACTATCGAAGAGCGCTTGCAGAT
This sequence comes from Advenella sp., assembly GCF_052108595.1. Classification (NCBI taxonomy): domain Bacteria; kingdom Pseudomonadati; phylum Pseudomonadota; class Betaproteobacteria; order Burkholderiales; family Alcaligenaceae; genus Advenella; species Advenella sp. The sequence goes on along the minus strand of NZ_JBQEAU010000026.1, from coordinate 17,562 downwards.
TGCCGAAGAAGTGCTGGGCCACTATCCTAATGTCTCTGTCAAAAGCTTTGGCGGCCTGCTCAAGGATTTTGTACGCGAGGAAGACGCCCGCATCATTGTGCGCGGCCTGCGCGCCGTATCCGATTTTGAATATGAGTTTCAAATGGCCGGCATGAATCGCCACCTGCTGCCCGACGTGGAAACGCTATTCATGACCCCGTCTGATCAGTATCAGTTTATTTCCGGCACGTTTGTCCGTGAAATTGCCCTGCTCGGTGGCGATGTGGGTAAATTTGTATTCCCGTCGGTTGAGCGCTGGTTGCAGGAAAAATCACAGGCCCGCCTGGCTGCCAGAAACGAGCAGGCGCCCGAGAGCGACTAAGCAAACTGCGTCAATGCATGTCAGGGCGAACATCGACACCATCCTTTTCTGGCCAGGCCCGTGTTCCGAGGCCCTGGATTCATGCCCAGAATTGATGCCCGTGTGCTCATGTTTCAAGCTGGCACCCTGGCCTGACCAGTTGCATGTGCCGCTGCATGCCCAATGATGTGCGCTCTATCTCATGCAAAGCCTGATTGTGCCTGCCATGCTGTCCTGGTCCCTCGACTGCACCGCAACGCACCCGGCGACAGCGCCCGAATGGATCGCAGACACGCAGCGACCCATTAACCCTGACACGCTTGCCTGTTTTCAGGTATTTGTCCAACCATTGGCGTACACTGTCACTGTGTATAAACGAAAGTGCCGGAAAGATTATGGCCCTGCTAATTACCGATGAATGCATCAACTGCGACGTCTGCGAACCGCAGTGTCCCAATGAAGCCATCTATATGGGTGTGGATTTCTATGAAATCGACCCTGCCAAGTGCACCGAATGCGTCGGGCACCATGGCGAGCCGCAATGTCAGGTCGTCTGTCCTGTCGAGTGTATTGAGATCAATCCGGAATGGAAAGAATCCCAGGATATGCTCATGGCCAAATTCTACAAGCTGACTGCTGTAGCCTGACAAGCCCGCCTCGCAACGGTCCGCACCTTATGCGGGCGGGCCGTCTAACACATCACCCCTGATTTTCCGCCCGCCGCCGCAACCTGCGACAGCAGCATTATCACGACTGGCGTCAAGGCGTCTAGGCATCAAGCGGTCAGGTCTTCATCGGGGTGCAGCTTGACCAGTCGAATCGGCCGCTCAAGCAGCTTACTGAACCACGCATCGGCCAATTGCCCCTCGCTGACCACGCGCAAGGCACGCCCGTCTAGCTGCGCCTCTTCAAAAGCATCCTCATCATCTTCCAGCACATCGACCGGGATATCCAGTCGCAACATGCCTGGCGCGCGGATAACCAAGTAATCGAAACGGATGGAAAGTTCAATTTGTTTCAATGCCGGGTCATCCCGGCCAAGCGCCTGCGACTGCTCATCAACAAGCAGCCAGCGCAGTTGTGCTGCGGGCTTGACCGGCCCCGCAATGGCCGGGCATTGATAAATAGGCTGAAAATCTGAAGTTGTCATAATGCAGAATCGAAAATGGAAAAAGGCCGCTTAAATGAGAGGAATATAGGAAAAAGCCCGCCTATTGAGCGGGAGCAGGCGTGGGCGCGGCCGGCGTTTGCGGCTCAGTCGCTGCCGGAGCGTCGGGTGCGGCCTGAGCAGGTGGGGGGTTACCGTCGCCTGCCGCCGCTGGTGCAGGCTGTCCGCCCGCCGCGGCACCAGGCTGCGCCTGTGGCTCGGGTACAGCAGCCTTCTGTGCAGCAGCCTGCTCGGCCGCCTGCTTTTGCGCCTCTGCTTCTTTGTCCTTGCGCTGCTTGACGAACTGGCCCAACGGCGAGTTATTCAAGCGCTGCCATTTGACTTTCAACTGCGCACCCTGGGGCGATCCGGTCAACTCGAACGGCAAGGTCACCTGTTTGATGCTTACGCGCAACCCCTCCTGATTCAACGTGACCGGCTGGCGCGTGACAAATTTGCCAGGGAACGAAAACTGGTTATTGATCAGGTTGTACACCGCCAGATTGTCATCGGCCTGGATCAGCAAGGGATCGGTCAGCAGGCTGAAGTGCGCAAAATGCAACTCGCCTTTATCGAGCACCAGCTTGGTTTTTAGCGTTTTATACGGGGTTTTGGCCGCTGGATCAAATTTCCAGGTGCCGGCCTGCTCAATGTTGTTGGCGTAGGCGGCGGGATCGGCAAGCACCGGCGCCAGATCAAAGCCACTGATCGCGCCCTCGCGGGCCTCGCCTTCGAGTGAGCCGGTGGCATTGGTCAGCCAGTTGGCGCCTTCGGGCGCATTTCTGGAGGCAAAGACCAGCGAGAATGTGCCTGTGCCTGTCATGACCGGATTCATGCCCAGTCCCTTGAGCAGCGGTTCAATGGATACGTCCTGGAAATTGAGTTTGGTCGTGACTTCGTCGTCCTTCATGTTGATCAACGCGTCGCCCTGTACCTGCCCGTCAAAAATATTGGACTTGATATCTGTGATACCCAACTGGTCTTTGGTGAAATTTAAGGCCGCCGTCACATCGTTATACACCACGCCATGATAGGTGATCTGCTTAAGGCTGGCGGTGCCCGATCCGATGAGCGAGCCCATCAGGTCGCTGACCAGGTTGCGTACAGCGGTGGTGGCGGGCTTGGCCTCGGCCTCCTGGGGCGCAGCGGGTGCCTTGGCGCCGCCGGTAGCAGCGGCCGGCGGTGTTGCGGCTGCACCCGACACGTTATCGATCAGCTCATCCAGATTCACCGAATCGGCGCCCACAGCAAAACGCACATAAGGCTCATCAAACCTGGAGACATTGCCGTCAAAACTGAACTTGCCGGAGTTGATGACAGCATCGGCCTTGAAGCTGGCGACACTTTTGAGGAAATCGGCGCTGAAGGTGCCGATAACGGGAATGTTCTGCTCGCGCGTTTCCACATCCTTGAGCACCACATTGCCACTCATGGCCGAAAGCGCGAACAGGCGGCGCGCCAGATCCATTTTGGCCGGCGAAGAAATATTGAAATTGACCGCGCGTTTATTACCACGGGCATACGCGCCGTCCAGCTTGATCTGGGCCACATTCAGGGCATCGGACGTGCCGCTGATGCCCTCCATGCGAAAGTTGACGCCGAACTGTTCCTTGCCCTTGATCCGGACAGAACCGGTCAGTGGCTTGCCACCCGCGCCGGTAGGCGAGATATCCAGCGCCGGCGAATTGAGCACCCATTCGTAGCTCTCGTCGTCTTCATCAGAGGCGGTACCTTTGACGGCGAAGTTGGTCATCTGCAAAAGCGGCGCAGTTGAGTCAAAATTCAGCTTGGGCGCGGCCAGGCTCATATCCAGGTTGCGCAACCCGGTGCCCTTGGCGCCTTTGCCCGAAATGGTCAGATCAATACCCGATCCGGTGAGCGCGTGCGCAAAACTATCGACGGCAAAATCGCCGGTCAACGTGCCGGTTTGCACATCCACATCACCCACGACACCCTTGATATTGGCTTCCAGATTGCGGGCCGAATACAGTTTGGTGACCGGGTCCAGTTTGACCAGGCCCTGAATATTCACGCTGGCATTGGCCACCGGTCTTGCGCCTTCCAGATTGCCCGTCACAGACACGTCAAAAGGCTGATCGAACGTGACCCGGCCAGTATTGACCGTCATCTGGTTCAGGCGCATATCCAGATTGTTCAGCTTGTCCTTATAGAAGATCGCACCGTTTTGCACTTCAAGCCCGGCGATATCGATTTTGAAATCGGTCTTTTTGGGCTGCGGCAAAACGCTGTTGCTCTCGGCGGCCGCGGCAGGCACGGGACGGATTTCATCGCTTTTGAAGCGCGGATCGACCGTCTCTATGGCAGGCGGATCCTGGGTCAGCAGGTCCTCGAAGTTGAAATTGCCTTTTTCATCGCGCACGATCCAGCCCTTTAAGCCAGACACGGCAACATGATCGACCACCAGACGGTTCGATATGAGCGGCCAGATGGCCACGGCAAAACGAGCGCTGTCGATAGAGGCAAAAGTGGTGGTGGAATTGGGCTCGGACAGTGAAATTTTTCGAACTGACAGACCGATACGCGGGAACAGGGACAGTTCCAGATCGCCCTCAATGACCATGGTGCGATTGTATCGTTCCTGCACAATGCTTTCGATCTTGTGTTTATAGGCGTTCGGATCGAACGTCAATAAAAAGACGGCTGCGCCTACAAAGGCAAACAGCATCAGCACCACAAGGCCGATCAAAATTCTTTTAAGCCAGACTTTCATGGGCGGCTTGATCTCTCATTCATAATAAGTGGGAACAGCCCGCTCAAGGACCGTCTGTCATCCAGATAAGCGCAGCCGACAGGAGCAGCTCTGCCCTTGTGTAAAGTGGGCATGAGCGGTGGACATGAACGCCGGGTTGCCGAACCACACTACCCACACAAGCGGTATTGCCACACAACAATGCGCAGCGTACCACCGTCATGGCCACGCTATGGATCGGCGGTCGCGACGCACAACGTCAGCGACATGCCTGCAGTGACATGCTGTTCATGCATTTCATACAATGCAGTCGCAGGCGGCACTTCTTTTCAAAAAGCATGCACCGCCTGCCAGTCGAGCTCACAATCGTAATCGTGTGCTGCGCGCGCCGGATCTGCCTGTCTGGATTTATCGGGCTGTTATTTTGATTATGCTAACAGATATGGCATTCGAATGCAGGCAGAACAGGACTATTTGAACAGTGAGGACAGCGAATTGAGTACTTCGTTCTCGCCACGCGCCTGCCCATCGGCCGGAATCTGGCCTTCCGGTGTTGATTTGTCGACCACTTGCGGCAAAATACCCGACAAGCTTCCCAGAACATCATTACGGGACTGACCCGACTGGGCTGCAATGGAATCGACCGTATCGGCCCCCAGCGCAGTATCGACCTGTTCCGGGGAAATATCACGGTTTTCACCCTTGTTGACCCAGGAATTGAAAATGTCGCCCAGCCCACCTTGCTGGAATTTTTCGGCCAAACCACCCAGGCCGCCCTGCTGGTTATTGATCACGGACAAAACCACTGGCAACAGCGCGCTCAGGGCGCCCAGATTGAGGCCATTGCCCAGGCCACCCAAACCACCCAGGCCGCCCATGTCTTCCTGCTGCGCGGCGGGCGTCTGATCTTCCGGGGCCTGCCCGGATGCTACCTGGCCTTCCTGTATTTGTTCACTTTGTGGCTGCTGTTCAGGCTTTTTGCCACCGCCCAACACCGCATTGATTGCATCCAGAATTCCCATGATCTTTCCTTGATTGAGTAAGAAGAGGAGTTTTGACTATAACACCGGAACAGGGCCGCATCATGAATGTTATTTATCTGATAAACATTTGATACAGATGAAATTATTGTTATTGCAAGACAGTTGACCGGCTCAGTCAGCTGAAAAACAGCCCGCAACCCGGCCTGGCAGGAACAGCAAAAGCCGCGCACATACGCGGCTTTTGTCGGGTTTGGGAAAGCACAGCACGCTTTCCCTGGTCAAAATGAGCTTTATACGTTGAACAGGAAATTGAGCACATCGCCGTCCTTGACGATATATTCCTTGCCCTCAGCACGCATTTTGCCCGCTTCCTTGGCGCCCTGCTCGCCTTTATGCGTAATAAAGTCGTCATAGGCAATGGTCTGGGCACGGATAAAGCCACGTTCGAAGTCTGTATGGATCGCAGCGGCGGCGCGCGGGGCGGTATCGCCCACATGAATCGTCCAGGCACGCACTTCCTTGACACCTGCTGTAAAGTAAGTCTGCAGGCCCAGCAGGCGGAAAGCGGCGCGAATTACGCGGTTCAAACCCGGCTCATCCATGCCCATATCAGCCAGGAATACGTTTTTGTCCTCATCATCCAGGTCAGCAATTTCGGCTTCGATTGCCGCGCATACGGCCACAACAGGCGCATTTTCCTTGGCGGCAAATTCCTGTACTGCAGCCAGATGCGGGTTGTCGGTAAAACCGTCTTCCTTCACATTGGCCACGTACATGGCAGGCTTGGCCGTAATGAAACAGTACGGCTTGATCAGATCCAGGTCGTCTTGATCCAGGTTCATGGAGCGGATGGAGCGGGCCTCGTTGAGCACGGCAATGATCTTTTCCAGCAGGCCAGCCAGGCGCTGCGCTTCCTTGTCGCCCGCCCGACCGGTCTTCTGGGCACGCAGCATCGCCTTTTCAGCGGTGCTCATGTCGGCCAGCGCCAGCTCGGTGTTGATCACTTCGATATCAGAAATCGGATTGACCTGACCGGCCACGTGAATCACGTTTTCGTCTTCAAAGCAGCGCACGACATGGACAATCGCATCCGTTTCGCGGATGTTGGCCAGAAATTGGTTGCCCAGCCCTTCGCCCTTGGAGGCGCCCGCCACCAGCCCGGCAATGTCCACAAACTCGACCGTGGCCGGCAGAATGCGCTCGGGATTGACCACTTCGGCCAGTTTATTCAGGCGCTCATCGGGCACCTCTACGATCCCGACATTGGGTTCGATGGTGCAGAACGGATAGTTTTCCGCCGCGATGCCCGCTTTGGTCAGGGCGTTAAAGAGCGTGGATTTGCCCACGTTGGGCAGTCCGACAATCCCACATTGAAGAGCCATTGAATTTCCTTAGATAACAAGCACATACGAACCCAGCATCGGCACCATGGAGGTGCCGGATCAGCAGAACGTCGTATGTTTGCATACGGGTCGCCGTTTTACAGACAAAACCTTGTAAACCAGCACGCGTATCTGGCGATTTTGCATCAGTTTTGAATAAAGAAGAGATTGTAACCTTGTCTGACGCTCTACTTGATCGATTGATGCCTTCAAACCCAAGAATAGCCTGAATCAGCGCTTTTTTGAACGTGCGCTTAACGATCAAACCGACTTGGCGTCTTATATTTTCCCCAGGCAAGTAGTTGCGGTGGTGTGTGGATCTTCATAATATTTAAAAATTTTAAACGTGATTTATTGCTTAATAAGTCCATGACAGTTAAACCACATATGTCCAAATATGCCGTCATAGAAGGTCCATTCGACGACGCCAGCTTCGGCATATTCCCTGAATTGAAGGGTCGCGGCTACCATTATTGCGAAGCACCCATCTTTCTATACTACGGCGAACACAAAAGTACCCATCACGGCTTTGGCTTGTATCACATCTGGGAACAACGTCTCAGAATTGAATTTAACCTGTCAATGAAAACGGCGATGCCCTTCCTTGTGGGTGAAATAAAGACCCTTCTGTCAAGGGCCAGCATTCATTGTGAGTTTGAACATCCGGGCGGCAATCATCGCGCTGTTGTGATCGCACACGCAACCTGCAACACGGTCGTCATGCAATACCTTGACCGAAAACACGTGTGTTCCATAGTGACATGGTTCTCACGAAATTTCAGAAAACCCAAAAAGCCTCGTATAGGGAGCATTGCCATTGACTACGGCACATAACAAGGTCCATTGGCATAAAACAAAAGGCCCCCAAATGATGAGGGCCTCAATTCCGTATTAGTGAGAGATAGTCGAGCAACCTTCTTAGTCTGTATATGCAAGCCACCTTGCATAGTGCTGTCGTCGGCGCACGAACCAAACCTGCGTTCATGCTGCTATCATCAGGCTTACCGATTTCACCTGCTGTCAGGGGATATGCTGGACCAGTGGTCGGGGTCAAATTCCAGCTTCCAAACTTCCTACAGTAATACAAACAATACGTTTATAAATCGATGTTATACGAAAATTTTATCAAAAAGCACAATTCTGGACAACAAGAGAGACCCACATAGCTCAGCCATACAAGAACAGCACAGATATTCAAACTTGCCATCCCAGGCATCCGGGGTCCGTGACACTCTCGCAACCGGCTGAGCGGGCAAAAAGCACCTGAAAATGGCGTTACGGAGCCTTGAAATTGTGTTCAGAACGAGAGGTTCGAACAAATGCCCCACGTTACTGCGGCGCATCAACCATCTGAATAATCTGGATTAAATTACCGCAGGTATCGTCAAACACAGCCATTCGCACCGGCCCTGCGTCCATGGGCTGCACTGTAAAGCGCACGCCGCGCCGGGTTAACCGGTCAACCTCGGCGTCCAGATCGTCCACTTCAAAGGATGTGGCAGGTATACCGTCCCTGACCAGGGCCGCTTTGTATGGCGCCACTGCCGGGTGCGCGTCTGGCTCAAGCAACAGCTCCACGCCCTTGGGCTGCTCTTTGGACACAACCGTCAGCCAGCGATAATCGCCTGCGGGAACGTCATGCTTTAACTGGAAACCCAGAATATTGGTGTAAAAATCCAATGCCCTGGCCTGATCATCAACAAACACACTCGTTACATAAATTCGCATGCGCTGCTCCTATCTATGAATCGCGATTGATTGAATATCCAGCGACTGCCAGTGGCCAATGGCCAGATAAAACAAATGCCCAAAGCACCGCAGCCCGACGTCTCACGCAGTCCTAACGACCTTGCAGCATAAGCCAGATCAGCAGCAACGGCCCGCCATTGAACATCATATGCATCAGAATAGAAGTGCCGATCCCGGAACGGACTCGCATCCAGGCCAGGACCAGGCCGGTCATCCATTGCGGCATGACCATGACCGGATACATCCACCACGGCGTATCGTTCAGCTTGAAATTGTTCAAATGCACAAAAGCAAAAACCAGCACCGACAGGTGAAAGATCCAGGGAAACCATTGTACATAAAGTTTGCGTATGCGCCATGGCAGCGCTTGGTCATTACCGACGAAGCCCCGGAACTTGAGGGCGGCCAGCAGTGCCAGCACCAGGATAAATGCGCCGGCGCTCAGCCACGATGGGCCCGAAAAGACCACCATCATCATCACCGGCAATACCCATAGGATGGCACGGGGATAGCGCAAACTGTAGCGAAACAGCATTTCCTCGACCAGTGGCGCCCACAGCACCGCCATCAGCCAGGGAATATTATCCGGGTCCAGCCGGTGCTGGGCGCCGCCACTTTCTGCTGCGCTCAAGGCCAATGGCGCCAGTACAAACAGATTCACAAACCATAACAGGGCCACCCAGGACAGCATGCGGGCAAAACGGACATTCGGATACCAATCGCGCCACCAACCCGAACCGCCGCCCCGCTGGGCGATGCGTGGGGTAAAGCGTGGCCTGCGCACAAAGCGCAGAAACACTTTGAGATCGGCGCCGAAAGTCGCGGTGGTCATGACCGCGCCTCGCGCGCTGCGGCAAGGCGGCGCGAGGCCGCGGCAAAGTCGCCATCGAGCAGGGGCCCGAGCACCAGCCTGGCGCTGTCGATTTCATTGTCGATCAGCGGCATGTCTTCCTTGGCTGGCATGGATAGTACGTAATCGGCCACGCCCTGGGCCAGGCCACGGCTGCGCGGATGGCCAATGCCAAGACGCATGCGCCAGTAGTCGCTGGTTCCCAATGCTGCCTGAATATCCCGCAGCCCGTTATGGCCGGCATGACCGCCGCCTTTTTTCAACTTGACCTCGCCCGGCTGCAGGTCCAGTTCATCATGCAGCACCAGCACCTGTTCGGGTTCAATCTTGAAGAACCGCGCCACTGCCCCCACAGACTGGCCTGAGCGGTTCATGTATGTGACGGGTTTGAGTAGATAAACGGCCTCGCCATCGTGACGCGCACGCGCCAGTTGTCCGGAAAAGCCAGTTTCCAGGCTGAACTGGGTTTTCAGATCATCGGCGTAGTGGTCGACAAGCCAGAACCCGGCATTGTGGCGCGTGGGTTCATACTGCGGGCCGGGATTTCCCAGCCCGACAATCAGACGGATAGGCAACGAAGCCATGTACAAAATTCCCTGCAGTTTACGAAACAAACCCCCGAAATGCGAACGCACTGCGGGGGTGTACCAACATAATGGCCTGACCGGCAAGGCCGGCCCGCGTTACCCTGCCTTCAGGCAAAGTAACACATTCGAGACTTACTTGGCGTCGTCTTCGGCAGGCTTGTCAGATTTTTCTGCTTCGGCCGCGCTAACATCAGCTGCAGTTGGCGGGTCCTCGTCAGGACTTTCTGCAATCACAGTTGCAGTGGCCAGTACGGGGCTTTCTTCGCCAATACCCAGAAACTCAACACCGGCCGGAACTTTAACGTCTGACAGGTGCACAACTTCATTGGCTTGCAGGTTGCCCAGGTCTACTTCGATGAACTGAGGCAGGTCTTTAGGCAGGCAGGTGATCTCGATGTCGTTCAGAACGTGCGAAATTGTCGCACCTTGCTGTTTGACGGCAGGAGATTCGTCACCGTTGATAAAGTGGAAAGGAATACGTGTTGTAAGCGCTTCGTTGGCACTGACACGCTGAAAATCCACATGCAGCACGAGTGGCTTGTATGAGTGCCATTGCACGGCGCGCAGCAGAACGTTCTGCTTTTTGCCGTCGAGCATCATGTCCAGTACGGACGTGTGGAATGGCTCTTTGCGCAATGCGTGGAAAATTTCATTGTGGTCAAGTTCGATGCTTTGCGCTTCGCCTTTTCCACCATAAACAATGGCCGGTACACGGCCGGCGCGACGCAGGCGGCGGCTCGCACTCGATCCCTGAACGCTACGCGTGGTGGCTTCAAATTTCATGGAGAACTCCAAATAAACAATACCGATTACGGTATTTTCAAAAAGGCTGAACCGGTTGGCTCAGCCACCCGACCCGCTGCCGCGACCAGCAACGGATCAAATCCTTATTCTACAAACAGTGAACTAACCGACTCTGCATGGGAAATGCGCAGAATGGTCTCGCCCAGCAATGATGCACTGGAAAGCTGACGGATGCGCGCGCAATCGGCCGCTTCCTGGGACAGCGGAATGGTGTCGGTCACAACCAGCTCGTCCAGCTCGGACTCTGCAATGCGGCCAACAGCGCCGCCGGAGAGCACGGCATGCGTACAATAGGCGTAGACGGCGCCGGCGCCGCGCTCTTTAAGCGCAGAAGCCGCCTTGCACAACGTGCCGGCGGTATCGACCATGTCGTCCATAATGATACAGGTGCGGCCATCGACCTCACCGATAATATTCATGACTTCGGATACATTGGCACGCGGGCGACGCTTGTCGATAATCGCCAGGTCTGCTTCCAGCTGTTTGGCCAGTGCGCGGGCACGGACCACACCACCAATGTCGGGAGAGACAACCACCAGGTCCTTGAAGTTGCGCTGACCGATATCGGCCAGCAGCACGGGACCGGCGTAGATGTTATCTACCGGAATATCAAAAAAGCCCTGGATCTGGTCTGCGTGCAGGTCCATGGTCAGCAGGCGATCAACGCCCACGCTTTGCAGCATGTTGGCAACCACTTTTGCCGTGATGGCCACGCGGGCCGAACGCGGCCGGCGATCCTGCCGGGCATAGCCAAAGTATGGGATGGCGGCGGTAATACGGCCGGCCGAAGCGCGGCGCAGTGCATCGACCATCGTCATGATTTCCATGAGGTTGTCGTTGGTAGGCGCGCAGGTGGGCTGCAGCACGAATACATCGCGGCCCCGTACGTTCTCCAGGATTTCCACCATGACTTCACCGTCAGAAAAACGACCGACGGTCATTTTGCCCAGCGACATGTCCAAATGATTAACGACGTCTACGGCAAGCCTGGGATTGGCTGTGCCGGTAAAAATCATGAAATTAGTGTTGGTCATGATGACTGGAATCGGTGAAGTGAATAAAAAAAACCGTGATAAGCACATACCGGTTTATAGCGGCTTATTCACGGTTTCCGCACATATAGTACGAATTTGGCTGGGGCGGAAGGATTCGAACCTTCGCATGCTGGAATCAAAATCCAGTGCCTTAACCAGCTTGGCGACGCCCCAAATTCTATATCCAATTATACAGCGGATGCCGATTGATGCCGTGACAGACAACGACCTGTTTTATCCACTGGCTTGCCTCTGGATGAGAAGCAAGCGCAGATTCTACACGCTGCCTGCATGCCAAGGCCTGATCGGCAGTATCGAACGGTACAAAAAAACACGCACCTGATCCTGTCATTCTGGCCTGTATACCCAAGGATTCAAGCCAGCCGACAATAAGCGAAAGCGGTTTGAAAAGGGCACATGCTGCTGCCTGTAGATCATTTCTGCCAAACTGATGAATATCATGTCCAGCAAAGTCGTGCATTATGAGGGATTTTGTGGCCCTTGTCAAATCAGGATGGGCAAAAACTGTTGCAGTTGCGACACTGATTGTCGGCACAAACACGACATAAGAGGCTTGCGGCACCGGGCAGGTCTGCAGCGCGTCGCCCACACCCTGGGCAAAAGCCGATTCACCGAAGACAAAAACCGGCACGTCGGCGCCCAGCGTCAGGCCCAGGGCCTGCAGGGCCTCGCGGGAAAAACCACAACCCCATAGGCGGTTGAGCGCAATCAGGGTGCTGGCCGCATCGCTGGAGCCGCCACCCAGGCCGCCACCGGCGGGAATCTGTTTATCAACGGCAATGGTCACGCCAGCGGCCGCGCCGCTCTGAGCTGCGGCATGCTGCTGAAGCAGGCGCGCCGCCCGTACGATCAGATCCTCATCATGGGGCACACCAGGAATATCGGTGGCGCGCACAATACGCCCATCGTCACGCAAGGTGAAATGCAGCCGGTCGGCCAGGTCAACAAAGGTAAAAACGGTTTGCAGCAGATGGTAGCCATCGGCACGCCTGCCGGTGATGTGCAGAAACAGGTTCAGCTTGGCCGGCGCTGCCACGTCATGCAAAGACTTCATTCGCTCTCGGTCACCACGCGAACGGTAATGCGGTCGCCCGCCATGGTGCGCTCAAAGTTCAGGCGCGTGGGCCCTTTGCTGTCAAAATCGGACATATTGACCCGCCAGCCTGCTTCGTCAAACGTCTGGGCGCCCTGGGCCGCGCCGGTCTGCCCTGCCGTGTGCAGACCATTACGCTGGCCATTGCGCAGGCCCTTGAGCCAGTTACGCATGCCACTGACCGGGATCGGGCTGCCCAACACCTCGGCCACTAATGCATCGGGATCACCGGCGACCGTGCGCTGTCCATTGGAGCGCGTCAGCACCGCCTGATTATCGGCCACGACCACCCGGGCCAATGTAGAACCCAGCGGATTGGTCAGGTCCAACGTCAGCACCGCTCCCGTATCCAGCCAGGTGAAACCGCCCTGCACCGAGTCGCGATTGCGCTCTGCGCTGCGATCATAAACGGTCAGGGCAAAGCGCCCGGAACGCTCGAACGCGCCGTCGGCACGAGCGGCCTGTGACGTCGAGGGCTGCGTGGGCACAGTCGAACACGCAGCCAGTGTTGCAGCCACCAGACAGATTGCGGTTAACCGGATATAGCGATGTAAAACGCGTACATTCATTTGAGGCGGACTCCCAGTCGTTTGAGGGTTTCTTTAAGCGTCGGGTTTTCCTTGTCCAGCTGCCAGCCTTGCTTGAGCAGCGCCCGAGCCCGTTTTTTGTCACCATTGGACCAGTAGATTTCGGCAAGATGCGCCGCAATATCGGCTTGCGGCGACAACTCGAAGGCATTTTCCAGATACTGACTGGCCAGCGCATGATTGCCCAGCCGGAACTGCAGCCAGCCCATGCTATCCAGAATGAACGGATTGCCCGGCGCCAGTTGCACGGCCTTGTCCAGCAGCGTTTGCGCCTGCTCCAGATTGATATTCTGGTCGGCAAAGACATACCCCAGCGCGTTGTATGCATCGGGTGAATCGGGCTTGAGCGCGATCACCTGCCGCAGCAAGGTTTCCATTTCAACGATTTTGCCCTGGCGCTCGTACAGCATGGCCAGGTCATACTTGATGGCCGGGCTGGCAGGCAGGGCCTTGTCGGCCTGAACCAGGCGGGCAAGCGCCCTATCCGTGCGTCCGGCGGCGGCAAGCACCTGCGCACCCGCCAGCTCAACAATAATTTTGTCTTCGCGCGTCTCGGTGCGAATGTCGGCAATCAGCGCCATGGCTTTGTTCAACTGTCCCAGCTTGCCGTAGAGCGCCGCCTGTTTCATGCGAATTTGCGGCAGGGCGGCCGACTCATCGATTTTTTCCAGTTGGGCTATCGCATCGCGATACTTGCCTTCATCCTCATCAATCTGGGCAAACAACAGGCGTGCATCGGTGGACTGCCCCTGGGCGTTGGTTTCGGCATCTGACAATGCCTCGCGCCGCTGTCCCTGCACCTCCAGGAACTCGGTCAACCGCGCCCGCGCCATTTTATAGTGTTTGGCCTGGTAATTGACCTGGGCCTCCAGGTACAGCAGGTCAAAGTCCTCGGGAAAGGCCTTGCGCATACGCGCCAGATCGGCCAGGGCAGGCGCAAATTTCTTGTCTTCGACCAGTTGGCTGATATACAAAAGGCGAACCCGGCGGATACTGGGGTGAGCGGTGATGAACTTGCGTCCCAGCGACATGGCCAAGTCGTGATTGATTTTGACGCCGTATTGCAATACGCGCTCGGCGGCGGCATCAGAGTCCGGATCGAGCGACAGCGATTTGCGCGCCGCTTCCCAGGCCAGCACCGGATCGCCCGCCTGAGTCGCCAGGTCTGCCAGCAGCAGGTGCGCGACCGAAAAATTGTCGCCGTTCTTGTGAATGACCTCTGTAAAGACCTTGAGGGCTTCCTGCTTGTCTTTCATGCGCGCCACCACGGCGGCAGCCTGGTACAGAGCGCGATCCTTGTTGCCGGCCTTGGCGATGCGCTCGCGCAGCGCCTTGACAATGCCATCCGTATCGCCGTTGCTGGCCGCCAGCGCCAGCGTGGCCGCCACGGCTTCTTCATCTCCGGGCGCCAGCTGGTTCCAGAGCCGCGCCGCTGCGGCAGCCTGCCGGGACTGGGACTTGGCCATATACAGATGCATGGCGCGTTTGGCCAGGCGTGGCATTTTCCGGTCGCGCGCCAGTGCCATTGCCGTTTCTGCCGCCAAGTCGGTTTTCCCCTCCTGGGCAGCAATTTCCATGATGAGCAGACGGTAAATATCGTCGGCCTCGGTATGGTTGACCAACGTCACAGGCCTGGCCTGCTCGTTCGACAGAAAATCCAGCATGGCGCGCCGATCTACCGGCTGATCGAACTGGGCATGCGCGAGCGCAGTCCACATGAGCGGAGCAACAAGGGCTGCGGCGCGAATAACGCTTTTCATCGGAATCACAGGCAAGCGAGGCAGTGGCTGATAACAAAAAACAAATGTTATCATCCTTGCTTAGTTATTATTAATAAATCCTTAAAACATAAGCATTTTATCTGCGCCGGCGTGACTTTGCGCGCGCCGTGGGCGCCCCCATTATTCCTATGCCCGAACTACCTGAAGTTGAAACCACCCGCCGCGGCCTGGACATGATCATTACCGGCAAGCGGCTGCTTGCGGTCCACGTGCATGAGGCACGGATGCGCTGGCCGGTTACACCCGAGCTCAATCTCATTTTGCAGGGCAAACAGTTGCTGGCCTGCGAGCGGCGGGGTAAATACCTCCTGTTGCGTTTCGAACACGGTACCCTGCTTGTGCATCTGGGCATGTCCGGATCGCTGCGCCATGTCCAGGTAGGTGAGTTCTTGCGCAAGCACGATCACGTGGAGTGGTGCTTCGATGGCGTCACCGTACGCCTGAACGATCCGCGACGTTTTGGCGCAGTCCTGTGGCACGCCCATGACGCCGGTCCTGTGGCGGCCCACCCCTTGCTGGCCGGGCTGGGCGTAGAACCCTTTGAGGCGGCCTTCACGCCGCACATGCTCCATGCCGGGCTACAGGGGCGCAGCATAGCCATTAAGCAGGCGCTGCTGGGCGGCCAGATTGTGGTGGGCGTCGGCAATATTTATGCGTCGGAAAGCCTGTTCGCAGCCCGCATTCATCCACGCACGCCGGCCAACCGCATTTCGCCGGCAAGAGCGCAACGCCTGCATGCGGCTATTTTAAGTACGCTGGAAAAAGCGCTGGATTCGGGCGGCAGCACCTTGCGCAACTACACCGGTACACAGGGCGAGCCAGGCGCTTATTTTGAGATTCACGCGGCCGTCTATGACCGCGAGAACCAGCCCTGCCGCAGCTGTGGCACGCCGATACGCAAAATCGTGCAGGGCCAGCGCGCCACTTTCTTCTGTCCTAAATGTCAGCGCTATTGATGACCTTGCCCGGGTTCATCAGAATGTGAGGATCCAGCGCACGCTTGATCTTGCGCATCAGCGCCAGCTCCACTTCGGATTTGTATAGCGGCAGCAGATCTTTTTTCAGCTGCCCTACCCCATGCTCGGCGCTGATGGAACCGCCAAAGGCGTGCACACTGTCATGCACCAGCCGATACACTTGCGGCTGCAGCTCCAGGAAAGCGGTCTCGTCCGAGCCAGCCGGCGCCGCCACGTTGTAATGCAGATTGCCGTCACCCAGGTGGCCAAAAACAATGTGCCGCACGCCCGCAAAAGCCGCCTGCAACTGGCCATTGGTCTGCTCGACAAAATCGGCCATGCGCGAGACCGGAATAGACACATCGTGCTTGATATTTTTGCCCATCTGCTTTTCCGCCAGCGGGATACTTTCACGCAAATGCCACAACTCGTTGCTCTGGGCAATGGAGGCCGCAATGACGGCGTCGACAACATCGGCCTCTTCAATGGCCTGGCCCACCACCGTTTCAAAGCGTTCGCGCGCATGATCGGCACTTTCGCTGTCGGAGATTTCCAGCAGCGCATACCAGGGACACTGCCTGCCGGAAGCGTCAAACGGCCATTTCTGCTGGTCAAATTCAAGCGTGACCGAATCCAGACAATAGTGGGAAATAAGTTCGAAACCGGTCAGGGCCGCGCCGAACCCCTTACGGGCGCGCGCCAGCATCCGGACGGCCGCCGGCATGTCGTTGAAAGCGAGCATGGCCGTACACCGCGCCACCGGCTGCGGATACAGCTTGAGCGTTGCCGCGGTAATGATACCCAGCGTGCCTTCGCTGCCGATATACAGGTCGCGCAAATCGTAACCGGTATTGTCCTTGCGCAGGCCACGCAAGCCGTGCCAGATCTCGCCATCTGCTGTGACCACTTCCAGGCCCAGCGTGAGGTCACGGGTATTGCCGTAGCGAAGCACCTGCGTGCCTCCGGCGTTGGTGGCCAGATTGCCGCCAATCGTGCAACTGCCTTCGGCAGCCAGACTCAGCGGAAACAAACGGTCTGCCTCAATGGCAGCCTGCTGCACCTCGCGCAGGGTGCAGCCGGCCTGCACGGTAATCGTATCGTCGGCCGTATCGACCTGCAGGATGCGGTTAAGGCGCGTGAGCGCAATCACGACACTGTTTCCCTGTCCGTCGGGCGTGGCGCCCCCGCAAAGACCGGTGTTGCCGCCCTGCGGCACCATGGGCACCTGATGCTCCACACAGGTGCGCACCACATGTGCGACCTGCTCGACAGAGGCGGGGCGCACCACCGCCAGCGCCTGACCGGTATAGCGGCCGCGCCAGTCGGTCAGATAAGGCTGTGCCGCAGCTCCGATCAATACATGATCTGCGCCGACGATGTCTTGCAATACTGCCAATAGATTCATTTTTTTCTGCCCGTTTCAGTTTGACGGTTGTCGCAATGGGCAGGCGGACAGATTCCCACCAGCCCGCTTTGGCAACAGACGTATAATACAACCCACATTTTACCGAAATTCGTGGCTGTTGCCCGCCGCTTGC
>NZ_JBQEAU010000025.1:11717-39723 GCF_052108595.1 Advenella sp. | reverse complement strand
AATATACCGCAAGGGGCTGGGCACAAGAACGGAAAGTGGGGATGGTCAACGGTATCCTGAATGGCAACCGTTGGGGCTTGAAAGGTACGGAAGACCTGGGTAACGGCACCAGCGCCATTTTCCAGCTGGAAAGCGGCTTTGACCTGGGTACGGGCGAATCTAAACAAGATGGTCGTCTGTTCGGGCGCAAAGCCATTATCGGTCTGACCGGCGATAGCTGGGGTACCTTGACCCTGGGTCGTCAGTACAACGTGGCCGATGATGTGGTTTCAGGAATTGATCCGTTCGGCACTGGCGTTCTGCAGGCTGGTGTTGTTGACGGTGCATTCGGTGATTCTCCTTCTGCCCGCATGGACAACTCCTTCAAGTATATGACACCTGATTTCGGTGGTTTCAAATTCGGTATTGCCTATTCAGGCTCTCACAAAAAATCGTCATCTGAAATAGACGAGAAAGAAACTGAAAAGCGTGATACCTCCAACTGGCTTTCAACAGGTTTGGGCTTTGATAATGGTCCGGTTTCTGTCGGCCTTTCCTATGACCGTTTCCGCACCGATATTCGTAATCGGGGTTATAAATTTGACCCATTGGTGGGTGAAGAGGTTCCTTTCGATAAAAAAACCAAAGGCACCACCCATATGTGGAATCTGTTCGGCGCCTATGACTTTGAAGTCGTTAAACTGCACCTGGGCTATGGTCTGATTCGTGGTTCTGTAGCTAGCAGCGCCGTTACTGAAGCTAAAGTCGGTAGCATTGGCCTGAACGGCGCACTGGCTGGCTTCACGACTGTTATGGACCCCGATAGCAAATTTCATGGTTTGAACTACACAGAAGCCAACGGCTTCCGTCAACAGTCCTGGATGGTTGGCCTGAGCGCACCTGTGAGCGACACCGGCACCGTTCTGTTCTCTTACCAGGGTAACAAGTCCAAAAACACCAATGAAGACTTTGACGGCATAAAAGGCAAGCTGAACATCTTCAGCGTGGGTTATGTACAAGGCCTGTCCAAGCGTACCCGCGTGTATGCTGCCGCTTCTTACGGTGTAGGCAAAATGAAGTTTGATGAAAAACTGGGTACCGGCAACGTCAAACTGAAATCCACACTGATTGGCGTGGGTCTGCAACACCGCTTCTAATGACATGCATCGCCTGGCGATGTATTCATAAAGCAGAAAAAAACCACCCTTCGGGGTGGTTTTTTCATTGTAGCTGTATAAATGCGGCCTTTCCTAAGTCGATGAAGCCGCAGTGGTATCAACTATCCTTTGGGCTTGTCTTTTGATGATGCTGCTGGCTTTGCCGGCGTGCCTTCAGTGGACTGATTATCGGATTGTGTGCCCGCCGAGTTTTTCAGTTTTGTAAATGCCTCGTCCAGGTTTTGGTCCGCCTGCATCAGTTTGTCTCGCGTCGATTGCATCCATGCCTTATCGTCGCTCAGGCGCTTGTTGCTTTCGGCCAGCATGCGCTCCACTTCCGCCGGTTGTGGCCCGCCAGTACCCATTCTGGTTTTCACCATGAATTCGGGAGAAAGCACTTCCCGGAAATGGGCTTCATTGATAGGCAGTTTAGCATCGGGCAGTTTATATTTCTGTAGCGCCTTGGTATACAGTTCAGCGGCCTTGGCATAAGGAAAGTCTTTGGGTTTGAAGCCGTTGGCCCGCGCTTCAGTCACAATTGCTGAAGCAAAGCTGTGGCCTACACGGAACGGGATCTGATGTTCCTTTTGCAGGGCTTCGGCCAGCTCCATGGAGGTAGTCCACTCGTCTTCCAGCTCCTCAAGAGAACGTTTTGCGTTCACATTGAGTGCCTTCAGGACGGTATTGACGTTATCAACCATTTTGATCGCCTGCGGAAACAGGCCCAGGTCGTCCCATGACGATTTATAGTCGGTCATGCCCGTGGTTACGTTGTGCGCCCGGAATATGACAGTTTGCGCCAGGCCGACCACGTTGGATGCCGCTTCGCGGGCGCGCATGATCACCCCGGGATTACGTTTTTGTGGCATGGCGCTGCTGGTATAGGTGCTGCCTTCATCCAGTAGCAGCCACGGTCGGGTCTGGTGATATTGCGTATGAATATCGCCGAGCAACGCACCCAAGCGGATCGCGGAAGAAGAGGGAATGGCCGAGGCTTCCAGGGATACGTCGGATGGCGTGACCTGGCTGGAATCCAGGGAGTTTTCAATAATGCCGTCAAAGCCTAGCAGGGCTGCCATGCGTTCGCGGTTCAGCGGCCAGCTCGAATTGGCGAGCACGGCAGTGCCCATGGCAGACAGGTTCATGCGTTTGTACAGTTCGTGGATGCGTTGTGCATCCCTGGCAAAAGAGGCTTCATAGGCCAGCAGGTAATGTGCATAACTGATGGGCATCGCCTGGACGCCGTTGGTATAGGCCGGCACAATGGTGTTGACGTTTTTGGCTGCGGCCGCAAGCAACGCGGTCCGTAATTTGTTCAGCGCGTCCGAATAGTCCAGCACCTGATTGCGCAGTTTGGCCATCCGGTAGGTTGCGTACATATCCTGGCGACTGCGCCCGGTATGGATCAGAGAGGCATCCGGGCCGATTTCATTTGTGATGATTTTTTCAATTTGCAGCACATCTTTGGGCCGCTTGCCGTCAGACTTTTCTGATTGCGCCAACGAATAGGCAACGCCGCTGGCAAGCTTTGCGCCCATTTGCGGATCAACAATTTTTTCTTCGGTCAGCATGACGGCTGACGCCTTGTTGATTTTTCCAAGCCAGTAGAACTGGTCTTCCTTTTCGTCATTCTTGCTGGTGGCCTTGCTGGAGATTGGCTTGGCTATGGCGCCTGCCTTGATGGCCTGCTGTTCGCATTCTGCTGTTGTCTTGCAGGGCAGCTCGCCCGTATTGGCCGCGTGGGCAAGCGTGGCTGCCAGGCTGAGCGCCACGATCGCCAGCGCCTGGGGTTTCAAACGAAATAGATCATGATTCATGCTGCTGTCTCCTTGTTTTAATATTGATTGTTGCTGGCTCTTGTGGCCATTGTGAGCGGGTGCCTGGACGACGGCAGACAGAGGTTGCATCTCGCCTGCTGTCGGCTGTGTTTCGGGCCTAGCATCGGCGGCCTGCTGCTACTCAGGCAAAAAACCGCTGACCGAAAGATATCGTTCGCCAGTATCATAGTTAATTCCCATGACTTTGGCGTTGGCTGGCAGACTGGGCAATGTTTTTGCGATTGCCGCCAGTGTTGCGCCGCTGCTGATGCCAACCAGCAGCCCTTCCTGCGTAGCGGCGCGGCGGGCATAGTCTAGCGATTCCGGGACCTCAACCGAGATTGTGCCGTCAAGCAGGCTCATGTCCAGATTGACAGGAATGAAGCCGGCGCCAATGCCCTGCAGTGCATGCGGGCCGGGTTCGCCGCCCGCAATGACTGCAGAGGCGGCAGGTTCAACGGCAAGCACTTTCAATTGTGGCCACTGTTTTTTCAGGGTACGGGCAATGCCGGTGATATGGCCGCCGGTGCCAACGGCGGTAATTAGAAAGTCCAGTCCTTCAGGAAAGTCGTCGAGAATTTCCTTCGCGGTGCGCTCGGCATGCACCTGTGGGTTGGCCGGGTTGTCGAACTGCTGCGGAATCCATGCGCCAGGCGTTTGTTCGGCCAGTTCGACAGCGCGCGCAATGGCGCCTTTCATCCCTTTTTCCTTGGGAGTCAGATCAAACTGGGCGCCATAGGCGCTGATCAGACGACGTCGTTCTACACTCATGCTTTCAGGCATGACAAGAATAAGCTTATAACCTTTGATTGCGGCAACCATGGCCAGGCCAACGCCCGTGTTGCCGGAGGTCGGTTCGATAATGGTCGCGCCCGGTTTAAGTTCACCGGCCTGTTCGGCCGCTTCGATCATGGAAAGCGCTGCGCGGTCTTTCAGGGAGCCGCCGGGATTGAAACGTTCTGCCTTGATCCAGACTTGCTGCTGGCCGGGGAACATACGGGAAAAACGGATATGTGGGGTCTGACCAATGGTGTCAAGTACGGATTCTGCTTTCATGAAGTGGGATGTGTGATTAAGGGGAAAAAAACTGAATATAGCATACTGTCTGTGCCGCGCAATACAAGGTTTTCCCGGTCAGAGGGCCATGCCAGCAATCGCGTTGTGCGCTCGCCTGCAGCGTAGGGTAAAGCGCTGTGCAGCGTAACACTGGACGCGGCAGGCAGATCGGGCCGAAGCATCTTAGCAACTTATAAAAAAAGATCAGCCAGCTGACAGCAGGTTGACTGCACGGCATATGTTCAGCCTGCAGTTGCGAGAAACGGCTGCTGCTTGAAGATTGGGTGATCCTGCTATACTGCAAACGGTACGGAAAATAAAAATAAATCGTATTGCAAGAAAAACGTATTGAAAAAATGGTAGCACGAGTGGTCCCGGCTATCCGAAAGCGAATGTCGCTGCGTATCACAATCGTTTTCGATGGTGGATCGTGCATCGGTTTACCGGTTGCGGGTACAACTGAATGGAACGAGGAAATCGGCAATGGCGTCAGAACTGGAACTGGTAGGAAGGCTGGTCATGTCTGCGGTGCTGGGTAGTGTGATCGGATTTGAACGGGAGCGACTATCCTGGGCGGCGGGGCTGCGAACACATATGTTGGTGTGCGTGGGCTCTGCGCTGATCATGATTGTTTCCATATATGGGTTTTCAGATACGCTGGGTGAGCATGTCACTCTTGACCCGTCACGTGTGGCTGCCCAGGTCGTCTCTGGTATCGGTTTTCTGGGGGCGGGCGCCATTCTTGCGCGCGGGCAGGTCATTCGCGGCCTGACAACTGCGGCCAGCGTATGGTCGGTTGCCGGCGTCGGGCTTGCCGTAGGGGGCGGGCTGTACATTCCGTCCATTTCGGCGACAGTTGTCATCCTGCTGATACTTGCCGGCATCAAGCCGCTGGAAAAACGCTTTATCGCGTACCACCAGCGGCGTCATGTCACCATCAAGGTCAGGCGCGGGCAACTAACGCTGGGTACTTTCAACCAGGCGCTTGGCGTGAGTGCGAATCGGGTCAAGCAGTTTATTGTGCAGCCGTCTGAAAAAGAAGAATACGATGATGTGTACGTCGTCTTTTCCCGGATGTCACCTCAGGAATATGCAGCGATTCGCAAGAAGTTCAAGGAAATCCCAGGCCTTGAATCCATTTCTGAAAGGGCGTCCGATGAGGAGGTTGATCCATACTCGTGGTAGGGACGAGCACACCAAATTAGACGGGCACGCTAAGTCAAATGTCATAGACGTCAGGCGGCGACCGGCACCGGTCTGTTACGCAGCTCATACAGCGTAATGCCTATGCCGCTGGCGCAGATGACGCTGATGCCAAGCCAGGTGATGCCGTCGGGAAACTGATTCCAAATCAGCCAGCCCAATGCCGTTGCGCTGATAATTTGCAGATAGACAAAGGGCGACAAGAGCGATGCCGGCGCCTGGCGATATGCCTGAATTTGCAACAGATGGCCCAGGCCACCGGTAATGCCGGTAGACAGAAGTAGCAGCCATTGTTTCAGGTCCAGCACAGCGAGTACCTGCAGCACTTCGTCGATTGTAAACAGCGTATATACGGTCAGCACCACGGTGCCAAACAGACCGCTCCATATTAGCGTTGTAAATGGGTTGTCGCCGGCGAGCCGCCTGTTGGCGATAAACTGCATGGAAAAAATCACCGCATTGGACAGCCCGAAAAATACTCCGGTAGGATCAAGCCCGCCTGAAGGACGGATCACAATCAGAATGCCAAGAAATCCCACGATGGCGGCAATCCATCGTGACAGCATGGCCTTTTCCTTGAGTATCCACGGCGCGACTGCAAGAAGTATAAGCGGCGCAATAAAATTGATCGCAGTGGCCTGTGCCTGGGGCAGGTAGCGTAACGTGGTGAAGAACACCATGGTGGAAGTGAGCATGAAAACGCCACGCAGCAGCTGTTCCACCGGCTTTTTGGTTTTCAGAATCTGCCAGCCCCTGGCCGGTATGATAATTGATGTCACCAGGATCAGATGCACCGAGTAGCGCACCCAACACAGTATAAGCAGGGGGACGCCGACAGACATCAACCATTTGCCGGTGGCATCCAGCATGGACAGCACCGACATCGCCACCAGCAGGGAAAGGATTCCGGGCAGGGGGCTGGATATTGGCGAAGTCGGCTGATTCATGTGATTCCGAAGGCTGCAGACCGGAGCTGTCACGGGTGCAGTGTCCGGCAAAAGGTACTGGGGTAAATCCTGGCTCTTATGGTAGAGGATTTACCCTGACAACACCAGCGTATGTGGTTGCTGGTTGAGCTTTCCGTCCCCGAGTGTTGTCATTATCACAAATGTTGACCCACTCAAGTGATATAAAGCGGGCACTATAATAAAGTGCGTTATGGGCACGCCATGCAGGGATGGCGGCTCACACGCGATGATCCATGGTGTGGGTCTATGGCAGTCTTCAATGATATGACCGGCGCCTGAAGCGCGCGTCGTCCTCTGGAATACGCGCCAAGTGACGTGTCGATCGCCAGACTGTTCATCAGGTATTGCCCTGAACAGCCAGCCGTGCCCGGCTGCGTGTGCGCAGAAAATACCAGATTGACACGGCCATCAATGTGCCCAACAACACCATTTCAAGCTGGATGCTGGCATTGAAGGCTTGTTGGTAATCATGACCTTGTAGCAGCGATTGTGAAAACACCACGCCCAGCAGCGCCGGCCCAAAACCCATTGACGCCTGTTGTATCGTCGATAGCATGGCGCTGCCTGAACCGGCCTGGTCTGGCGGGATCTGCGACATGCCGATGCGGTAGAAGGCGCCGACAATAAAAGCCTGGCCGATGCCGATAAACAGTGACGGAATCGTCAGCGACAGCAGGTTGGGTGCCGGCCAGACCTGTTGCAATACCCATAGCAGAATGAGTAGACCTGGAATGACCATCGCGCAACCCAGTATGAGGGTCGGGAGCAAGCCTATGCGGGCCACCACGCGGGTGCTGAGCAGCGAGCCCA
This sequence comes from Advenella sp., assembly GCF_052108595.1. Classification (NCBI taxonomy): domain Bacteria; kingdom Pseudomonadati; phylum Pseudomonadota; class Betaproteobacteria; order Burkholderiales; family Alcaligenaceae; genus Advenella; species Advenella sp. The sequence continues at coordinate 32,733 of NZ_JBQEAU010000025.1, read as the reverse complement.
CGAAAAAGAAGACGCCCAGCGCAATAAATGAATTGCCCGATTGCAATGGCGTCAGACCGGCGCCAGCCTGTAGCGTCAGCGCCAGCACGAACATGAAACCGCTCCAGCAGGCGAAAAAAAGGATGGCGGTGAAAAAACCGAAACGTACGGTGGGCAGACGCAGCAGGGAAGGGGGCAATAAGGGCAGGACACCGCGGCGTTCCTGACGGGCTTCTGTTTTCCAAAGTGCAACGGCCAGCGGTATTGCGCAAGCGAGCGCCGCCAGACACAGCCAGTTCCAGCGCATCGAAGGGCCGAGCGCGACGGGAAGCAGAATACTGATAATGAGCAATGCCAGCAAGAGTGTTCCCGGCCCATCGATGCCTGCCGGATTCTCCCTGCGGGTTTCGGGAATATGACGTGATGATAAAAACAGCGCAGCCGCACAAACCGGTAAATTGATCAGAAAAATACTGCGCCATTCCGACCCGGCGATATTGGCATGCACCAGGAAGCCGCCCAGCACTTGCCCGATAATGAAAGACAGGCCGCCTATGGAACTGTACAGGCCAATGGCGCGGGAGTGCGAATGGCCCTTGAGGCAGACGTGGATCGTAGCCAGTATTTGCGGCACCAGCAGGGCAGCCGCAACGCCTTGTAGTGTACGGGCCAGCAAAAGAAGCGAAATGCTGGGCGCAATACCGCAAAGCAGTGACGAAATACCAAAAAGCAGTACGCCGATATTGAAAAGGCGCCGACGTCCGTACATGTCGCCCAGCCGGCCTCCCATTGCCAGCATGACGGCGAAGGCCACACCGTACACAGCGACCATCAACTCCAGTTCGTACTCTGTTGCATGTAGGGAGCGGGCAACCGAATCCAGCGCCACGTTGATAATGGAAAAATCTATTTGTGGCAGAAACATGCCCGCCAGCAGGACTGAAAGGCCAGCGTTGTTCAGGCGGCTGGTATCTTGCGGTGCATCCGACATCATAAAAAATCCTGGAAAAAAATCATCGATGAAGTATTATGAGTATGTTTTTAGACGGGTACCAGAGCCTGATTAGCCTGGTATAAATAGTGTAGGCCTAATGTGCTTGACCGGCCATAATGCCCGGTGCTGCGGGGCGCCTGATCAAAATAATGCAATTGTGATTGCAGCAGGATGTTGATGGAACGGGGGCAGCCAAACATACGTGCTTGCCCTGGCGCTATCATGTTTGTAAAAACCGTTGCAACAGCGCTGCCCAAATGGCAGGAGTGAAAATGAGATTGACTGACAGCATGAGCGCCGTTATAACGCATCCGGCAGCAGAGAACTGGAAAACACCTATTGACGATAGGGTAGATCGAGCAATGGAGTTGGGTATGTTTCTGCGTGCCCGACGTGAAAGTCTTGATCCACGCCGCCTGGGGCTACCCAGATACGGGCGTACTCGCACGCCCGGGCTGCGCCGCGAGGAAGTGGCGCAACTGGCTGAGATCGGTATCACCTGGTATACCAAACTGGAACAGGGGCGTCCCATACGCGTATCGCCCAAAGTGCTGCAGGCTGTCGCATCGGCACTACAGTGCACCGATACGGAAACGCGCTATCTCTTTACTCTGGCTGGCCTGGCCAGCCTGGCCTCGGCGGTGTCCGGGAAAATCTGCCGTATGATGCCAAATGCCATACAGACCATTCTGGACCAGTTGCATCCTTTGCCGGCCATTGTGCAAAATGCCAGATATGACATCGTTGCCTTTAACAATGCATTCTGCCGAATGATCGATTGCGACCTGAATCAGGTTGCCCCCGAAGACTGCAATTGTATTTATCTGGCACTCACTGATCCGCAGATCAGGAAGGTCACGCAGGACCTGCCAGAGACGATCGCACACATGGCGGCACGGCTACGCGCGCAGATGGCAGCGCATCTGGGCGATCCCGCGTGGGAACGCTATCTGCAGCGTTTGCTTGCCTGTTCTTCTGAATTTGCCGATATCTGGAATCAGAACCGCGTTTGCGCCACGGTGGATCATATCGTGCGCTACAAGTATGCCGGTCTTGGTACGCTGGAGGTATTGCAGACCAATTGGTGGAGCATGCCGATGGCCGGCGAGCGTCTGCTTGTCTATGTGCCGGTTGACCAGGCGCATCGCGCGCTTTTGTCCAAAAGGATGGCAACCCATGCTGCCTGAACCAGTAAATTTGTCGCGCTTCGATCCACAGACCCTCAGGTTGTATTTGCTGGCGGCACGCTCACTGAATCTGACCCGGGCTGCGCAAGATGCGCATATGACGCTGTCGGCGCTCAGCAAGCGGATTTCGGAACTGGAAAAGCAGATCGGTTGCGAGCTGTTTATCCGACGGGCAAGGGGACTGGAGCTGACGCCGGCGGGCCACGCATTGGTCGAACATGCGCAATTGGTTATTGCTGCTGTGACACGGCTCACGTCAGACATGAGTGCGTATTCAGCCGGTCTGCGTGGACAGGTGCGTATCTGGGCCAATACTTCATCTGTGATTCAGTTCCTGCCACGGGACCTGGCCGCATTTTCCAGAACGCATCCGGCGATCAGGCTAAGCCTTGACGAAAAGCTAAGTCATGAAATTATTACGGCGCTCACGCAGGAAAGAATTGATATCGGTATTTTTGCTGACAACATTCCTAGTGGCCAGGTAGAAAAATATTTCTATCGTCATGATCAATTGGTGGTGCTGGTGCCGCGCGGACATCCGTTAGGAAAACACAAGCGGATTCGCTTTGCGCAGGTGCTGGACAATGATTTTGTCGGCCTGTCGGATGGCAGTTCGCTGCAGGTGCGCATGCAGGATGCCGCTTTGGCTGCCGGCAAAACGCTGCGGTTGCGCGTTCAGGTCAGCAGCTTCGACGGAATCTGCCGGATGATTGAAGCAGGGTTGGGGGTCGGTTTGTTGCCGCTGGAAGCGGTCCGGCCGGAAATTATCGGCAAGGGGCTTCACGCGCTGGCGCTGGATGACGACTGGGGTCAACGCACTTTGTATGTCGGCGTACGTAGCGCCGTTGGTCTCAAGCCCGATGCGCAGCGATTGCTTGACTTTCTGAAGCAAGCCCATCAAGCGGGATGACCGCTGACAGATACACGTGCCCGTGGCCGTAGCGGCAGACGGGCGGGTCTGCGCGAGTACTGCCATAATCAATATCTGCACATGAATATTGGCATATGAGTATCTGCATATGAGTAATTGCATATGAGTAATTGCATATGAGGACACGCCGAACAATGCAATATCGAACTCCAATTTTCGCGGCATAAAATCCCTGTGGGGAGGCCTTCCAGCCTTTCATTAGTGGGGAAAATAGCCGTCAATCCACTGCTCGCGGACCCCAAGCCTTGAAAATATGGAAAGGGTTATCATCAAATTACCAATTTTCAAATGGGCATATTCCGGTCATGATGGCGAAAACCCATATTGAATAAACAGGTAATGCATGTCGAAACCGCTGGATGGAATCAGAGTACTGGAGCTGGGACAGCTCATTGCCGGACCCTTTGCCACCAAAATGCTGGCTGAGTTTGGCGCGGAAGTCATCAAGATAGAACCGCCCGGCAACGGTGACCCGCTAAGAAAATGGCGCTTGCTGCACGAAGGGACTTCTGTCTGGTGGGCGTCGCAGTCGCGCAACAAGAAATCGGTTACGCTCAATCTGCACGAACCGGAGGGTCAGGACGTCATACGCCGGCTGGTGGCTGATGTAGACGTGATTGTAGAGAACTTTCGCCCCGGCACGCTGGAAAAGTGGAATCTGGGTTTTGAAGCGCTCAAGCAGATTAATCCACGGCTGATCATGCTGCGCGTATCGGGTTATGGACAGACGGGCCCCTATAAAGACCTTCCAGGGTTTGGTGTGGTGGGCGAGGCGATGGGCGGCCTGCGCCACTTGAGCGGCGAGCCGGACCGACCCCCGGTGCGCGTAGGTATTTCAATTGGCGATTCGTTGTCTGCCTTGCATGGCGTGATTGGCGTGTTGTTGGCCTTGCGGCATCGTGATCAGTTCAATGGCGCCGGCCAGATGGTGGATGTGGCCTTGTATGAATCCGTGTTCAATATGATGGAAAGCACCATCGCCGAGTACTCGGTATTCGGACAGGTGCGTCAGCCGGCGGGCAGCAGCCTGCCGGGAATAACGCCAAGCAATGCCTATCGCTGCGCCGACGACAAATACGCACTGATTGCCGGTAATGGAGACAGCATATTCAAACGGCTAATGTCCCTGATCGGGCGCGATGACATCGGCGAGGACCCGGCATTTCAATATAACGACGGGCGTTCAAAGCAGGCCGACTATATCGACGGCGTGATCGGACAATGGACGGCGCAGCATACACTTGATCAGGTGCTTGAGAAACTGCATGCGCACCGTATACCCGGTGGACGCATTTATGATGCAGCCGATATCGCTAAAGATCCGCATTATCATGCACGGCAAATGCTCATTGAAGGTGAGCTCGAAGATGGCACACCGGTAACCTTGCCAGGGATTCTGCCCAAATTGAGCGAAACGCCGGGCGATGTGCGACGACGAGCACCGGTGCTGGGACAGGACACCGAGCAGATCCTGGATCAGCTGGGCATTGATGGCGCGACCCGTGACGACTGGAAAGCGCGAGGCATTATCTGAGGCGCAAATTCTTTACTCCAGTCAACTAATCATTTTTCAGCAGCCATTGCTGCATAGCCAGGCACGGGATTTATTGACGCGCAGCACGTCAGGAGCATGATATGAAAAAACTGTTTATCCAGGAAGTCGCCCCAAGGGACGGTTTCCAGAACGAAGCGCGGTTTATCGAAACGGACGACAAGATTGCTTTTATTGATCAGTTGAGCCAATGCGGCTACGCCAAAATAGAAGTGACTTCGTTTACGTCGCCCAAGGCCATTCCGGCCCTCAAGGATGCCGAGGCAGTGATGCACCGGATCCGCCGCAATCCGGATGTCGTCTATACCGTGCTGGTGCCTAATCTGCGGGGTGCCGAAAGGGCCATGTCCTGCGGTGTCGATGAGGTCAATCTGGTCATGTCGGTGAGCGAAACCCACAATCTGTCCAATCTGCGCATGAGCCGCGAGCGCTCATTTGAACAGCTCGCGGCGGTGATAGGCGAAGTTAAAAACACCAGTACGGCTATCAACGTGTCCTTGTCCACGGTTTTTGGTTGTCCGATGCAGGGTGACGTAGCACAGGAAGACGTGCTGGCCTGGGTAGACCGGTTTGCGCAGCTTGGTGTGGATGGCGTAACGCTATGCGATACCACGGGCATGGCCTACCCAACGCAAGCGGGCAGTTTGTTTGCGGCTGTGCTGGCGCGCTTCCCGAACCTGGACGTGACCGCACATTTTCATAATACGCGCGGCATGGCGCTGGCCAATACCGTGACCGCCTTGCAGGCAGGGGTCGTGCGTTTTGACAGCGCTCTGGGTGGTCTCGGCGGTTGCCCCTATGCGCCTGGCGCCTCTGGAAACGTCACGACCGAAGATATGGTTCATATGCTCGAACTGATGGGCTATGACACCGGCGTGAACCTGGAGGGCATTCTGGCGATCAGTCGCTCGCTCGTGCCGCTAATTGGACATGACGTGAACAGTCAGACGCTTGCCGCGGGAACCCGCATGGCCTTGCACCCGGTGCCGGATTACGTCAGGCAGTTGCAGCAGACGCCGTGAAACAACAGACGCAGCGAAGCGCCAGATCAAAATCAATTGCAATGATCGGAACAAAGGTAGTCTGTTCTGATGCCAGAGAAGATCGATGAATATTCATACAAAACAACGGAGACATACATGAAACGCAAATTATTAAAACCCGCGCTGCTGACACTGGCTAGTACGATTGCTATTACGAATGCAATGGCACAGGAAGCGGCGTACCCACAACGCCCCATTTCATTGATCGTTTCGGCCGCCCCGGGAGGCACGACCGATCTGGCGGCACGTATGATCGCTGACCCGCTCAGCAAGGAACTGGGGCAGCCAGTGGTCGTCGAAAACAAACCAGGCGCCTCGGGCGGCATCGCTGCGCAGCAGGTATTGCGCGCCAAGCCCGATGGCTACACGCTCCTGCTGCAGTATTCGGGCTATCAGGTTATTACACCCAGCATAGAAAAAGTCAGCTGGGACCCGGTCAAAGACTTCTCACCCATCGCAAATGTGTTGTCGGCGCCTCAATTGCTGGTTGTCAAAAAAGAGCTTCCAGTCAATAGCCTGAAAGAGTTGGTGCAGTACGCCAAGGATAATCCGGGCAAGCTCAATTACGCGTCTTCCGGCACCGGTGCGCTTCAGCACGTGGCGACCGAGCAGCTGAACCAGATGGCCGGTATCAAGACAACCCATGTTCCCTACAAGGGAACCGGGCCTGCACTGACTGATTTGCTTGCCGGTGTGGTTGACCTGACTATTACGACGCCACCACCACTGTTGCCGCATATCAAATCCGGTGCGCTCAAGGCACTGGCTGTCACAAGCAAGGAGCCGCTGCCTTCGCTTCCTAACGTGCCTACAGCCGGCGCCGCAGGCTATCCTGACTGGCTGGTATCTTCCTGGTTTGCCATGTACGGACCGAAAGGCGTGCCCAGCGACGTGGTGCAACGACTGAATGCGGCGATTGAAAAAATCATGGCAACGCCTGAGTATAAAATGAAAGCCGAAGGGCTGGGCGCGACTGCTGAATACATGGGCCCGGAACAGTTGGGTAAATATACCGGCCAGGAGTTGGCTCGGTGGAAAAAGGTGATTGATGCCGCTGGCATCAAGGGTGGCAACTGAGCAATTGACCGGTTAACCTGAGCGCGCCGCGAGCGTGTCCGGCACGAAAGAACGATTACGGTTGCAATGAAATTTTTAGTGGCTGGGGCCTGCATTTGCAGCTCCGGCCACTATTGCATATATGATAGCGGCATATTTTTTACTGATGAGGAGACAGAATTGAAAAAATCCATACTGGCTGTTATGGCGACATTGGTCTCGGGTAGTGCGCTGGCCGCGTATCCGGAAAAGCCAATTACCATGATCATTCCGTTTCCGCCGGGGCAGGCGACCGATACCTTTGCTCGTGCGCTAGCCGATGAACTGGGTAAAGCGGTGGGGCAGCCTGTTATCACTGAAAACAAGGCGGGCGCCGGCAGCAATATTGGTATGCAGCAGGCGGTGAGAGCCAAGCCCGACGGTTACACGATCGTGGTAGGCGGCAGCGCAGCGGCCGTTAACCAGACACTTTACACAAAACCCGGCTATAGTCTGCAAGGCGATCTGAAGGCCGTATCTGGTGTATTTTCCGTGCCGCTGATTTTTCTGGCCAACCCCAAGTCGGGGATTCATTCACTGCAGGATGTAGTAGACAAATCCCGCGAGGAACCCGAGTCGTTGGCGTATGCCAGTGCCGGAATTGGTGGCACTCAGCACTTGTCGGCAGAAATGTTCCAGGCAGGCACTGATATTTCGCTCAGGCATATTCCATATAAAGGCAGTGGCCCTGCGCAAACCGATTTTATCGGCAACCAGGTACCGCTCATGGTCGATTCAGTGACCGCGGCATTGCCTTATATCAAGGACAAGAAAGCCGTGCCTTTGGGCGTGACGACCGCCACTCGCTTAAAGGCGCTGCCCGATGTGCCGACAGTGGGCGAGACGGTCCCTGGCTTTGAGGCCATTGGCTGGGCTGCCGTATTTGTACCCAAGCAAACACCCGCAGACGTGGTTGAAAAATTGAACAGTGAAATCGTCAAGGCGCTCAATAGCCCTAAATTATCGGCCTTTATTGCCGATCGCGGGGCGATGCCGATGCCGCAAACAACGCAACAGGCCGATGACTTTATTAAGGCCGAAATTGCCAAATGGGGCAAGGCAGTCAAGGATTCGGGCGCAACAGTAGATTAAAGCAAGGCATTGGTATGGCAAGGCGCTGTTCAAATTGATTGGCAGCGCTGCCTGTGCATTAACGGGCCTGATATCAGCCGGTTTTACGAAAGGTCAGATTAATGCGGTTTGAGCCGAGCAATGGGTGCGGATTGTCTTTAAGCGCCATGACGCCATGGTAACGCAAGCGATCGGGGCCGCCCCAGACCACAATATCGCCATGAAACAGCGGAATTTTATCTGGACGATCACTGCGTTTGAGACCACCGAACTGAAACATGGCGGGCATTCCAAGTGAGACCGACACAATGGGGGCGGAAAAGTCAGTCTCATCCTTGTCCTGATGCAAGCTGAGCCGGGCGCCCGGCACGTAGCGGTTGATCAGGCAGGAATCAGGCGCGAAGCCGGCATAACCACAGCGGTAGGCTGCCTGTCGGGCGAGCGCCAGAAATACGTCCGGCATAGCTGGCCATGGCAAGCCGGTTTCCGGATCAATCGCCGCATAACGATAGCCCTTGCGATCGGCGGTCCAACCGGCGGCGCCACAGCAGGTAAGCGCTACGGACATGGTGTAGCCGCCTGGTGTGACCATATGGCGAAATGGCGATTGCTGGCGAATCTGACGCAGCTCCGCCAATACCCTGTCCACATATTCCAGTGCATACCCACGCAATACCCATGCGCCGGGTCCCAATTGCAAGTCTGTGGCGTCTGTATCGGGTGCGGGCAAGGTATCAGGTGGAAAAAGGGAAATCGTACTCATAAGATTGAACTCAAATATCATGTAGCACGCAGCGCTACGGCGAAGGCTTGTTGAAAATCCGTCATGTCCGCATAAAGCAGGACGAATGCAGTGATGCAGGTGACCGCTGCATTATAGGGCGGTGGTGTCGGTCCTCCTGGCAATGTCAGCTGCTTGCATCGCCTGTTCGCCTGAGCACAACGACCTGTTCACGTATCAAAAATACTCGCATATGACGTAGTGGTGTAAACCCAGCGGCCTGCAAACAACGAAGCTGGCTGTTGATAGCGCCGGCAGCACAGGGTTGCGGGGTCTGTCTGCGACATTGCGTTCTTACTGTGGTTTAATGTTTCATCTGCTACAACGGGGATAACGTTTTAGCGAGAACAAAACAGTAGTGGATCAACGTTGAGACCAAATTGCCCGGGTTCAGGATAAGGGGTGAGCAAGGCGCTATGGCCGTTAGCGCTGTTAAGGCCATTATGGCAATTACGGCCGGTCTGTGTCCTGTCATGCTGTTATTTTATAATAATACTGTTTAAATATATAGTATTTTATTTTTGGTTACCCATGTCTGAGCAATCGCCACATCCATCATACCTGACAACGCCCGTGCTGCTTTTGATGGCCATCGCTTGCGGCCTGTGTGCCGGAGGTAACTATTTCAACCAGCCGCTGCTGCATTCCATCTCGGTTAGCCTGGACATTACAGAGACCCGCGCGGCACTCACTGTAACGGTCGCGCAGGTCAGCTATGCGCTGGGTCTGCTGTTTATTGTGCCGCTAGGCGACAAGTTCGAGCGCCGGCAGCTTGCTGTCGGGCTGATGGTGCTGGCTGCGATCGGACAATTTATCAGTGGCCTGGCAATCAACAGCAGCATGTTGTTTGTGGGAGTCGGCATGGCGGGGCTGTTTTCGGTTGCTGCACAGGTCCTGGTGCCGATGGCCGCTATCCTGTCGGCGCCATCGCGTAGCGGTCGCGCAGTGGGCATGGTCATGAGCGGCCTGCTTACCGGTATTTTGCTCGCCCGAAGTGTTGCCGGCTTGCTGTCCGGTATTGGCGGATGGTCGACTGTTTATCTGGTATCCGGCGTCATCATGCTTGGCATTGCAACTGTCCTCTGGCTCAAGCTGCCATCCTCCAGAAACCCGCAAAGCCACGGCTATTTGTCCATTCTTGCGTCACTGTTCACTTTGCTGCGTGAGCAGCCGCGCCTGCGTACGCGCGCGCTCATGGGCGGATTGGGCTTTGCATCGGTCAGTGCGCTGTTTTCGACCATGGCACTCCTCTTGGCCGGGCCTGCACATGGTTTGAGTGATGTGGCCATTGGCCTGGTGGGCCTGGCCGGCGTCATGGGGGCCTTGATGGCGTCTTTGGGAGGCCGCTTGGCCGATCGCGGCCTGGGTGATACGGTCACTGCCGTCAGCGTTGTACTGTTGCTGCTCAGCTGGGGCCTGCTATGGCTGGGACACGATAATCTGTGGTGGTTTATTGCAGGCATGCTGGTGATCGACCTGGCCCTGCAGGGCGTGCACATCAATAATCAAACCACCATATTTGCCTTGCTGCCACAAGCACGGTCTCGTTTGAATGCGGTGTATATGACCAGTTACTTCATTGGCGGTGCTTCTGGATCGACGCTGGGTACGGTCGCCTGGACTTACGGCGGATGGGCCGGCACCTGCCTGCTGGGAAGCGTGTTGGCGATCATGACCGGTCTGGCCACTTGGGCAGACCGAAAGGTCAAGTCAGCAATTGAACGGGCTGACCTTACACCCGCAACAGCAACAGTAACAAAATAGTAGTAGTCAATTTTTCATTATTTTTATCAAGGGAGACACAAATGAAAATTTTTTATTCCGCCGCTTCGCCTTTCGTGCGTAAGACAATGATCGTTGCCGACGAACTTGGGGTCGTGGACCGAATTGAACGCCTGCCGGCCGCAGCTAGTCCTGTGAATCGTGATCGCAATATTATTCCGTTCAACCCGCTGGGTCAGGTGCCTACGTTTATCACGGACGACGAGCAGGTACTGTTCGACAGCAAAGTCATTTGTGAATACCTGAACACCACTTTCAAGGGCAAGCTGTTTGGCGATGACAACACGCGCTTCAAGTTGCTAACAGATCACGCAGTGGCAGATGGCGCCATTGCTGCTTCATTGTTGGTCCGCTATGAACTACTGGCGCGTCCCGAAGCGTTGCGCTGGGACGAGTGGCTGGAAGGCCAGACCGATAAAATCACAACTGCATTGCAGTACTTCGAAGACAAGGCGCAAGAGCTTTACGATCGAATAGATATCGTTACCATCACCCTGGCATGTGCTTTCGATTATCTGGACTTCCGGCTGCCGGACTATAACTGGCAGAAGCGTTTTCCGGGTTTGAAAGCCTGGTATGACAAATTTTCCGTACGTGAAAGCATTGCCAAAACCAAGCCTCAGTAAAATGGGTGCTGATGCGCGGCAGCCGGCCTGCTTATGATCGTTGCCGCGAATCGATGTTGCGAATCGATACCGCTTATCGAGGCCGCAGGTGGGCTTAGCAGACCGGTTAAGGAAACAGGGGGCAATGCATATCACAGATCGAAGGGCTTTTCTTCAGTTGATGGCAGCCGCGGGCACTGGCATGTTCGCGCCCGCAGTGCTGCGCGCGCAGCAAGGGATGGAGCAGTTTTATGATCTGCCGGCGTTTGGCAACGTCAGCTTCATGCACATCACAGATGTACAGGCCCAATGGAAACCTTTGTATTATCGCGAACCCACAGGCCAGGTGGAGATTGGCCCAGTCAGTGCAAAACCGCCCTATGTGACCGGCGATGCGCTGCTGCAATACTACAACCTGATGATTGGCTCAGCTCAGGCCTATGCTTTCAGCAACGCAGACTATGCTGCCTCGGCAGCCCACTACGGCATGCTGGGTGGGGTGGCGCACCTTGCGTCATTGATTGGCATCGTCAAGCGTTCCCGCGAGCAAGCGTGGCTGCTGGACGGCGGCAATGGCAATCTGCAATCATCGGCCCCCTGGGCAACAACTGATGGGGCGATTACGGTCCATCATGCCCTGGGCATAGACCTGGGCTTGCCGGAGCAGGCGCATATTCAGGCAGCCATTGCTTCAAAGGATGCTGGCCAGACACAGCCGTCGGATCCCAATTTACCGGCACCCGCACAGGGGCGAGCTGCGCACTATCCATACATTGCGCACAATGCGTTCGATCTGGTTAACGATAATCCTTTATTTGAGCCCTATATACTGCGCAAGCGAAACGGTATCACGGTTGCCATTATTGGGCAGGTGGCGCATAACGAACCGTTTGCCAAGGGCAACTGCGATGAACACACCATGCCAGACGCCAAGACCGGCATCAAAGAGCGATCGGTGATGCGTCTGGATGAACACAATTTACAGCGCATCGTCGACGATGTGCGGACAAAAGGTGCGCAAGCCGTGCTCTTGCTTTCCCGAGCCGGTGTGGATGCAGATTTGCAACTGGCAACTCGTGTCACTGGTATTGATGTGATATTGGGCGGACGTTCGGCGACCCCATTGCCCGAACCCATTCTTGTTTCCAACAATAAGGGTAAGACGGCAGTCACTAACGCCGGCGCACAGGGGCGGTTTCTGGCCGTGCTGGATCTGGACATCGACAAAGGCGGCTTGGCGGATTTTCGCTATAGCCTGTTGCCAGTAGTGGCCAGTTTTGTACAGGCCGACAGCCGCCTGGCAAAGACGGTCGATAATGCCTATGCGACAGCCAATACCAGCTTGTCAGAGCAAATCGCCATGACCGAAGGGCTGCTGTACCGCCGGGGCACTTTCAACGGCACCTGGGACGAACTCTTGTTGCAAGCCATGTTGCAGCGCAGCGGGGCGCAAATAGCCCTGTATCCCGGATACCGCTGGGGGTCGACGCTGTTGCCTGGCGCTGCAATTGTCCGCGAAGATATCATCAACCAGCTGGCATTGGGCGACACACAAATGTGTTTGGGAGCGGTGCGCGGCAGGCATATCCATGCCATGTTGGAGGCCGCCGCTCAGGCGCTTTTCGACCCTGACGCGTACAAGCGTTCAGAACAGGATATGTTGCGAACCGGTGGCTTGCGCTACCGGATCGACCCCGACCAGGAGTCGGGCAAGCGTATTACGAACGTCATGGTTGGCAGTCAGCCGTTGATGGTCGATGAAAAATATAAAGTGGCCGCCTGGGGATTGACCGTGCCATTTGAATTTGACCAGGCAGCGCCAACAGATGCGACCAGGGCGGACGTTGAAAGCAAAATAACCAATCGCATTGAAAGTAAAGATACAGCGCAGGCCAACGCGACAACCATTGAATCAGCACATATGCCGGCGACGACGACACTGATCATGCTGGATGTGCTGGAAAATTATTTGAAGCAGCACAAGACGATACCGGAGATGGAACCTTATCAGCCGAGGATTGTCAGGGAGAAGCGGCAGATTTAAAGCTTGCTCAGGAGTGCAATAAGCGCCTTAGTTATTCGCTCACGATCGTCAGGTTTTGTTGATTTTCTGATTTTGTGCGAGTACTTTGGTTTGAATAACGAGCGAACCAAAGCCCGGCACAAACAGCCGTAACAGTGCAATAGAGCAGGCCGTTGGAAGGTGCTATTTTAAAAACCGCTGTAAAAATTACCCGATACGTTTTACTCGTCAATTTTGTTATGCGACTCCTGCAATGCCTTGTTCTTTGCCCTTGTATCCCAAACAACCAGTCCAAAGATAAAGTTGCAAATGACCCATATCATAATAATCATGGTCACGCCCATGCCTTCGGAATCTTCGGTGCCGCGAGGCAGGGCGCTGGACTGCGATCCTCGATCGAGTACGCCCATGCCGACCACAACCCAGCAAATCATGGCAAGGTTAAAGGCGATAAAAAGCCACTTGGCGACTTTTCCGGTCAGGGTTCGTTGCGGTTCTTCCAGCTGAAAACCGCAAGAGACGCATTTGGTCGCAGCGTCTTCAAGTTCGGTGGTGCACTTTGGGCATGTTTTCATCGGATTGCTCCTGTCTCTATTTCTGGCACTTGCAATAATCCAGACTGCTGCCGGTTTAATCTGCAATCTGGCACCGGCTTTGTTATATCGCACCTTTCCCAGTAATTTATCGTATGCCGATCTATGCTCCATATGCAGCAATATAGCAGTGATCGGCATTGCCTGCGAATAAATTTCTTTGCCGCAACGTCAGTGCCTGACTCATATGCCCCTGGAGCCAGCGCTGTGAAATCACAACGCGACCGCGACCGCGACCGCGACCGAAAGCACAGCCTGCTGATGTTACATTTGCAAGTATATGCGCCGGTTCGCGTATCAGGAGGCGGTTTACTACGTACTAGATCCGGATCAGTCGCTTGCCCAGGTTCTCACCTCGATACAGTTCAGCAATTGCGCCCGGCGCTGTGCGCAGACCATCAGTGATGTGTTCACGGTAAGTCAATTTTTTTGCTCTGACCAATTGCTCGAGCTGCTCGACGTAAGAAGCATAGGTGTCCTTATGGTCGAACAGGATGAAACCCTGCATTCGGGCTCGGCGAGTCAGCAGAATACGGTTTACGCGAGGGCCCATGGGCGGTGGATTCCAGCTCGGGATTGAGGCTGTTCCGCATACAATCACACGAGCGCCGATAGCCAGATGCTGCATGACTGCGTCTGAAATGGCCCCTGCCGTGTTATCAAAATAGACATCCACGCCGTCTGGACATGAATTTTTGATGGCCTGATCAATATCGTCAGTCTTATAGTTAATGACATGGTCGTAGCCAAATGCTTCATAACACGCTTTGACTTTTTCAGCTGAACTGGTCAAGCCTACTGTACGGCAGCCCATTGTTTTGGCAAGTTGCCCCACGCAAGAGCCCACCCCGCCGGCAGCGGTGGACACCACGACGGTGTCACCTGGTTTGGGGGAGCCCAGTTTGTCCAGTGCAGTGGCAGCTGTTATGCCGTTCAAGCCCAATACGCCCAGATACAAGGAGGGGGGAAGATCACTGGCGGTTATTTTCTGGACAATCGCCTCGGGTTTGACCGTGGCGTAGGTTTGCCAGCCGAACCAGCCCATCAGGCGTTCGCCCTTGTTGACTGTCGATATCGTGGATTCGACGACCGTTCCTACACAAAGCGAACGCATCACGTCGCCGACATTTACACTTGCGTAGTTATTGGCATCGGCCAGCCAGCCACGCATTGCTGGATCCACAGACAGCCATTCATTGCGCACCCGTATTTGCCCAGCTTGAAGTTCGGGTACCGGCTGCTTTTCCAGTTGGAAATTTTCTGCGGCAGGAATGCCTGTTGGTTTGGAGATTACCCGGATGACTTCGTTTTCAAGCGTATTCATATATCCCTCTACATTTGTACAATCGTCTATCAGATTATTAAACACTCTGGCTGAGCCGTACTCAGGACCAAGTCTCGCATATTTGCCTCAGCGGTCGGCACCGCAAGGCTGCAGGCCGGAAAAGGGTGACACTCTGCCGTTTATGGCACAAGCGCGCTGGTCGGGCAGGGTTCAACACGGTTTATCGTGTATTGCAGATGCTATTGGTTTCTGCTGTTCTGTCATATTCTACCTATGGAAGGGATGGGCCGCTTTGTGTAAAGGGAGCTGGGTCCAATCTTTTGAGTAAGAAATGCTATCTGTCATAAAAATACCCCGCGGTGCGATCTGTTTTTTTATGCAAGTGTCATGAACGGTGCGGTGACTAAGCGTCACTCCCGGTTCATCCCGGTGATCAGGCCAGGCACAACGACGATACTGGCATCAAGGCCGATACGCAAGTGCTGTGTCTTCGCGCAAGCAGGTCACAGCCATGTCGACGAATGTGCGTACTTTGGCCGCCGCCTGTCGGAGTTCATGGTGAATCACGTGAATAGGCAAGGGTGCTGGTTCATAATCGTGCAGTACGATTTCCAGTTTGCCACAAGCAAGGTAAGGGGCTATCTGGTACGACAGCAGCCGCGTGATCCCGAACCCGGCCAGGACGGCCTCGATCGCTGCATCATTTGTGGTGAGGGTCAGTCGCGGTGTCATGCGAATGGCACTGGTCTTGTCCTGATGAACAAACCTCCATTCCGGAATAATGGTATGGGCGTGCAATTGATCGGGCGTACCCGGTACACCATGGGCAGCCAGGTATGCAGGAGCTGCGCACACGACGGTACGAACCTGGCCGACACGGATGGCTTTCATGCTGGAATCGGGTAGATGGCCAATGCGCAGGCCCGCGTCCAAGCCTTCTTCGATCAGGTTGACAACCCGGTCGACAAACAGCGAGGTCACATTTACTGCCGGGTAGCGGCGCAAATACTGCACGATAATCGGCGTTACAAACATGCGGCCAAACAGGGCGGGCGCGGTGATCGCTAAACGCCCTCGCGGTTCGGTCGTGATGCCGGACACTGCCTCGTCTGCTTCATCAGCGTCGGCAATAACCCGTCGTGCGTCTTCAAGATAACGGATACCCGCTTCGGTGGTCCTGACGATACGGGTGGTGCGCGTTAGCAAGCGCACGCCCAGATGAGTTTCCAATTCGGAAATGGCGCGGGTGACCGCCGGTGCCGACATTCCCAGATTGCGGGCGGCAGCAGAAAAACTTTCGGCGTGCGCTACCGCCACAAAGATTGACATGGCTCGCAAACGATCCATCTATTATTCCGATATATGCAAGAGTGAAATGTATTGTACGACTATTCTTCTATATAAAGAAATACTGCATAGTAACAGTGTCCGCAGCACAACCTTGCGGCATCGAACCAAGACAAACAGCGGGAGAGAGTATCCATGTCACGCGCATTTTCAACCATCACTTTCACACCCGCCGTCCGTGCAGCGCAGGAGCAGTACGGCAGTCGCGAAAGAAATAGCCTGTTCGAAGAAGACTCGCAAGAGCGCAATGCAATTGCGCAGCGGGAACGGGCGTTTATTCCAGACATTGATACCTTCTTTATGTCGAGCGTTGGCGCAAACGGCTGGCCTTACGTGCAGCACAGGGGTGGACCCAAGGGTTTTTTGAAAATCCTGGATGATCATACTTTGGGATTTGCTGACTACGCCGGCAACCGGCAGTATATTTCAGCTGGCAATCTGATGAACGATGATCGTGTCATGCTCATTGTTATGGATTTTGCTCATCGCCGGCGCCTGAAGATATGGGGCCGCGCGCGCATCATTCACGATAGCGATGAGCCGCAGCTGCTTGCCCGCCTGCAAATGCCAGCCCATCGCGCCCGGGTTGAGCGCGGATATATCATTACCGTACAGGCGCTGGATTTTAACTGTCCGCAGCATATTACGGCGCGCTTTACCGAAGATGAGTTTGCCGCCATGATCGAAACAAAGGAATCTCAATGATTACGCTCTATGACCTTGCTCCGTCTGGCAATTGCCACAAAGTACGTCTGCTCTTGTCCTTGCTGGGCGTTCACTATCACAGTTGTCCTGTCAACTTAGTGGACAGCGAGCATAAGTCGGTTCAGTTTTTGCATATGAACCCGTTTGGCCAGGTGCCGGTGCTGGTTGATGGGGATGTGATATTGCGTGACAGCCAGGCGATCCTGGTTTATCTCGCGAAGCAGTATGGCGATCACGGCTGGCTTGCCACAAACGATCCCAAGGCCATGGCGCAGGTAATGGCGTGGCTGTCTACCGCAGCCAATGAAGTTGCGCGCGGGCCCAATGACCTGCGCTTGCACTACAAATTTGGCCGGCAACTGGATCTTGTTGCGGCTGAGCAGATAACACAAAGACTGTATAGTATTGTAGAGCAGCAGCTTCAGGATTCAGACTGGCTTGTCGGCGACCATATCACCATTGCCGATATCGCTGTATATCCATACATTGCATTGTCACCTGAAAGCAAAATCAGCCTGGCGCCTTATCCGGCGCTGATCAAGTGGGTTGGGCGTATACAGGCGTTGCCAGGATATGTGGGTATGCCCGGAATGTATTGCATTGCAGAAAAATGACTTTGCCAGGCGTTAGTCATTGGTCTTACTTTACAGAAAAAGGAACTTGTTTATGGAAATGACATCTGAAATACGGCAGCCGGTGCCGCCGTTTACGCTTGATTCAGCCATCCAGAAAGTGCGTCTGGCCGAAGATGGCTGGAACTCACGCGATCCGCAGCGTGTATCTCTTGCCTATACCGTCGATAGCCAATGGCGCAACAGGGCGGAGTTTGTCAACGGCAGGGAACAAATTGTTTCTTTTCTGACGCGCAAATGGATCAGGGAACTGGACTACCGTCTGATCAAGGAGTTATGGGCTTTTGATGGCGCGCGCATCGCCGTGCGGTTTGCCTACGAATGGCACGATGACTCGGGGCAGTGGTTTCGGTCGTATGGCAATGAAAACTGGGCATTTGATGGCAACGGATTGATGTTGCAACGTCATGCGTCCATCAATGATCTGCCCATTGCTGAAAGTGATCGCAAGTTCCGGTGGCCACAGGGAAGACGCCCCGATGACCACCCAGGCCTGAGCCAGCTGGGATTGTAATTTGCCGGCCTAGTCGTGAGGAATGATGGTTACCGGACATATGGCCGAATGGATGACAGCGTAGCTAACGCTACCGAGCAACCCCGAGAACAACGGGTTGGTACCGCGCGAGCCCATCACAATCATTTCTACAGGCGAGTTACTGTTCTGCCTGTCGGTAATTTCCTGAACAATGCAGTTTTTTGCGTCGCCAATCAGCAGTTTGACTTCGTGTTGCACGTCAGACTGCTGCAGCATGGCTCGCGCCGGCTCAGTCACTTCATTGAACAACTGCTGCTGATACTGTTCAATATCCTCATGATTGAACAGCGCCTTGGCATGTACCGTCTGAAAGCTTGGCTGCGCATTGATCACAAGCAGTTTCAGGCCGGCCAGTTTCGCCATGGAGATGGCCCAGTCCAGCGCTTTGCTCGCGTTTTTCGATCCATCGATTGGGACTAAAATAGTTTTGCTCATCATATAACTCCCTGGAACAGAAAAAAGGCGCCCCATATGTGAATGTTGGGGATGCCATTAAAGTGTATTACAACCACAACTGTAATTATTGAACTAAATCAATTTTTATTCAGAATAATGTAAGAAATAGTTTATTACGTTAATCACCAAGACGACTGATAGGCATCATGACGCTGTTGTGGAAAATTGCACTAGGTTATTTTCATGCTAAAGTGATCAATGATCTGGTTTGAAGGGATCTTCTCTTTATGATTTTTTCGCCTGGTAGATCGCATGAACGGATCTCCCGGTGATTCATAGTTATGTCATGTCCATAAACGGACTTGAAGGGCCAGCGAAAAGGTCCGGGACCAGATAGAGCAGTTACCTGCCAGGCAGCCCTGGGCGGGATGCCTGGCCGCTGAACACCTCAGAGGCTATAGGCAACACCGTCACGGCCCGGGTCTGCCGCACCAGATAACGCGCCTGTCTGGTCGATATGGATGGCATGAACCCAGGCTATGGTGTGTCCAAATGGGTTCCTCGTCACCTGATATCCCATCGCCTCTACTGCGCGGCTCACTGACCGCGGGATACGATTTGATATGTCGACGATATTGCTGGTCGATGAGAACCGGGCAGCCGACACTGCGGATTCAATTGGCATACCAAAGTCGACGACGTTCAGGATGGTTTGCAGAACACCCATGACGATTTGTGTGCCTCCTGGCGCACCCACTATGATTTCCGGCTTGTCGTTTCTAAAAACGATACTGGGGCAGGAAGAAGTAAAGCGTGATTTTCCCGGCGCAATGCTGCCCGCACGACCTGGACGCGGATCAAATACGCCCATGCAGCCGTTATACATAAAGCCGAGTCCTGGCGTAATGACGCCAGACGGCATACCCAGCGAATGCGTCATCGCCACGCAGTTGCCATCGGCATCGACGACAGATAAATGAGTGGTGTCTTTAGGTGGTGCAATTGCATCGTTAAATCGCGGTACGTCGATCTTTTGGCCTGCGCGGATCATCCGTGCAATGGCGTCGGCATATGACTTGGATAACATTTGTTCCAGGGGAACGTCTACAAATGCCGGGTCCGCGATATGGCGGTCTTTGTCAACCGTTGCCTGTTTCATTGCCTCACAGACCAGTTGTATATAATCGGCGCCATTATGTCTGTAAACGGGCAAATCGAAACGCTCGAGGATGTTGAGCATGTGGATGAGCATTGCACCGCCCCCAGGTGGCGGATTGGTTGTGATGCGGCGATCCCGGTAAGTGCCGACCAGCGGTCGGTTCAATGTCGGTTCGTAAGCCGATAGATCGTCCAGTGACAGAATCCCGCCCTGATTTGCCAGATCAGTGATCATTTGCTGCGCGATGTCTCCGCGGTAGAAGGTATCTGGTCCATCGCGCGCGATCAGCTCCAATGTGGCGGCGTAATCACGGTTGTATAGTGGTGTGCCGATTGTTTTAGGCGAGCCGTCGGCACGGCAATATAAATCACGTCCGGATTGGGTCAGAGTCAGCCGCTCGCGATTGGCAGTCCGGCCTGCCAGGGGCTCGTCAATCCAGAATGCATACATGGCCGGACGAACAAAGTAGCCGCCGCGCGCCCATTCGATCGCCGGTGCAATCACGTCGCGCCAGGGCAGGCGGCCATGTCGCTCGTGCATGCGCTTCAGACCCAGCAATGTGCCCGGCACGCCGATCGATTGAGCCCCCAGGTCATTGAGCCGCCCCTTGATTGAAAAACCGAATCCATCGCGCGCTTCACCCTGCAGAAGATGTTCCCACATATCAGCCCGGGCCAGGCCCGGTGCTGGTGCGTGAAAATCCACATACTCATGCGCTTGCTTGCCGGGCAGGTAAAGCGCTGCCGTGCCAAACCCGGCAATACCGCACATCAAGGGATCGACCACAGTTTGGGAAAAAGCACAAGCTACTGCGGCATCCACCGCATTGCCACCTGCCTGCAGGATTTCGATGCCTGATTCTGCAGCTTCAGGTTGAGGGCAGACCACCATGCCATGTCTATTCATTTGTCATACCTGTTTATTTGACGTTCAAATTCAGGTCGCCCACGGCTTGTTGCCATTTGGCTGTATCGCGAACAGTGAAGTCGATCAAAGCCGACGCTGGACCGGGCATTGCCCGGACCTGAACGGCGGCAAATTTCTCCTGGGCTGCCGGGTCATTCAGGAACGCCTGTGTTGCTGCATGCAGTTTCTTAATTACTACCTCTGGCGTGCCTGCCTTGACAGCCACGGCGCTCCATCCGATGTTTCCAAAGCCCTGCAAACCCAACTCTCCCGCGGTGGGTACATCAGGAAGTTCAGGAACACGACTGTCATTGAAAACCAGCAGAGGCTTGAGCTTGCCTTCCTTGATCAGGGGCAGGGCGCTGCTTAAGACCGGCGCCACAATTTGAGTGTTGCCACCCACGGTGGAAACAAT
>NZ_JBQEAU010000025.1:0-11707 GCF_052108595.1 Advenella sp. | reverse complement strand
CGCGAGAAGGGACATGCAGCATTTTAACACCCGCCTGTTTCATCAGCATTTCCACAACCAGGTGTGTAGAGTTGCCATTGCCAGAGGACGCAAAAGTGATTTTTTCAGGATCGGATTTGGCTGCTTTCTGTAAATCGTCGTAGCTGTTGATACCAGATTGCGGGCTGGCCACCAGTACAAAAGGCACGGTTGTGAGCATGCCAATGCCGGCGAAGTCCTCTTCAGGAGAATAGGACAAGGGCTGATAGACAAATTTATTGAGCACCATCTGGGAAACGCCGGCCATAAATAGCGTATAGCCATTGGCTGGCTGGGACAAGACAGCCTTGGCTGCGATTACGCCACCCGCGCCGGGCTTGTTCTCTACGACAACGGGTACGTTGAGCGTTTTTCCGACGCTTTCTGCCCACATGCGAGCAAGGCTGTCTGTGCCGCCGCCAGCTTGTTGCGAAACGATAATTTTTATTGCACGCTGGGGAAATTCGTCTGCGGCGTTTGCCTGTCCCAGGCAGGCCAGCAGCAGTGCGGTGGGGATCAGTTTGTGTAGACTGGAGTAAACTCTCATGTTTATGCCTTATCAATATTTTGTAGTTCCGCATATTGTATATAGGTGCTAGTGTGCAAATGCAGGATATTTCTATGAAATTTTATGGACGGTACATGAGTGAATGCTCATACATTAAGTGCAAATAGTATTTCCTGGGCGCGCCGCCTCAAGGTTCGGCATCTGGAATATTTTCTTATTCTCAGAAATGCCGGTACATTGTCCGAGGCTGCTCGTGCATTACATATGACCCAATCGGCAATGTCTCACTGGCTGAACGAGCTTGAGACATTGCTTGGGGTCAGGCTGGTTGTACGTGGCCGCCGGATCAGGTTTACGCCAGAAGGTGACGTTTTGCTGCGTCTGGCGACCCGGCTGCTAGGAGATATTGCCAGAACCCAGGATGAACTGGAATTATTGGCTCAGGGTGCGCCAGCCAGTCTTCATGTTGGCAGCGTCACGGCGGGGCTGGCTCATCTGATTCCCAACTCAATCTGTACCTTTCAGATGCAGGTTCCACAAATGGCCATTCATATGACCGAGGGTGCTTTTTCGCTGTTGCTTGAGCGGCTGGAGGCACGGGAACTCGATATTGTTGTCGGCTCCATAGACGCAAGAGCCTATGCGGCAGGTCTGACCCACGAAGTGCTGTTCGAAGACCGTATTGTGGCGATTGTCGGCTTGCAGCATGCCGTACGTCAAAAAGCGAAGCCGCTGTGGTCGGATCTGGTGCCGTATCCCTGGATCATGCCGGAAAAAAATACGCTTATGCGAAACCGGCTGGACACCGTGTTGCTGGAAAATGGCGGGGCGGGTGTGCGCCCACGCCTGGAAACCGCGTCCATTATCACCATTGAAACGGTTCTGAGGCAGACCGATTATGTCGCAGTGTGTTCGGCTTCGTTGGGAGCGCATTTGCATCGTTTGGGGTTGGTGCATGCTTTGCCATTGACTGCCGGCTTCGGCCCGGTGGGCGCTGTATATCGTGAACGCGACTCGCATCCGGTGCTCGGCGATTTTCTTGCCGAACTTCGCCGGCAAGCGGATCCATTAAGGACGGCTGAAAGCCGCTTCAACGTGGCATTGTGATGCTATTGAATGTGCGATAGCACCTGTATTGATCGACATAGTCAGCTAGATTAAGCCGTGTTGACGGCATGCGCGGTGTACCCGGGCTGCAGCGATCGCCGCTCGTTAGCAGGCAGGGCGTTGCCTGGCCTGTGCGGAAAGTTTTTTTGGCTCCTTGCATAGCTATGCCATCTGAAAGGTCTGGATACACAACTGACCATTGCGCTGTCATGAGGGAGCAATAGATTGTTCTTATGATGATCGCTTTATTTTTTAATTGAGTAAAGCAAACATCATGTTAAATATTTCCCGGCGCCAGATGGTTTTGGGCTCTCTGGCCAGTACGGCACTTTCGTGGGTCCCGAGTATCTCGCAGGCACGCAACAGTACAGGCACCATCTCCGCTCCACTTTCTGCGTCAGATGCCGCATGGAAGCATATACAGGAACTCTATGTAGTTAACCGCGAAATAACGAACTTGGAGAATGGATACTGGGGGGCAATGCCGCAACCGGTACTTTCGGCTTACAAAGAGAGCACCGATTTTATCAATACCAATAACACCATTTATGCACGTACCCAATTCAGTGGAGCCCTGGAAAAAGTGCGCGAGCAGGTTGCACGCGCCGTCGGCGCAGACGTCTCGGAAATTGCACTGACACGAGGCGCAACAGAAGCACTGCAAAAATTGATCACTGGCTATAGTGCGCTGCAGCCGGGCGATGTGGTTGCCTATAGCGATCTTGATTACGACTCAATGCAGTATGCAATGAATTGGCTACAGCAACGGCGCGGGGCGCAGGTAAAGACATTCAATATCCCAGAACCTGCTACCCGACAGAACATTCTTGACACCTACGAAAAAATTTTAAGCACACCTAAGTTAAAGCTGCTTTTATTGACGCATCTTTCTCATCGGACGGGACTGGTCATTCCTGTGGCCGAAATCGCTCAGATGGCCCGTGCCCGGGGTGTGGACGTCATTGTGGATGCGGCACATTCATGGGGGCAGATAGATTTCAATGTGAAAAATTTAAGCACAGACTTCGTGGGTTTTAATCTTCACAAATGGATATCAGCGCCCGTAGGCGTGGGCTTTATGTATATTTCAAAAAATCGCCTGATGGATATTGATCCGGATTATGCGGACGAAGATTATGAGTCGGATGATATCCGCTCTCGGGTACACACTGGTACAACCAACTTTGCCGCCTTGCTCACCGTTCCCGTTGCGCTGGATTTGCACCAGAAAATATCGGCGAAGGCCAAGCAGCAAAGGCTGACCTATTTGCGAGACTACTGGGTCGATGCGCTCAGGAGTAATAAATCGGTCAATATATTGACGCCCGATGATGCTGACCTGCATGCAGGCATTACCTCCTTTCGGTATGGCAATGCGCGCGACAAGCAACAGAATGATGGCCTGGTAAAAATATTGAAGGACCAATACGGTATTCTAACCGTGCGCCGTGGCGGTATTCATAACGGTGACGCTATTCGCGTGTCGCCTGCACTTTTCACTCGTGATAGTGACATGGACAAGTTTATTGTTGCCATGAACAAACTGGGTAAATAAAAGCAGTTTAAATAAAACAACGGTAAGTTAATAAACACATTTGTGTTGAGCCGTTAAGTCCATGTGTGCTGGATCGCATGCTCCGTAATATGTGGGAGATGATCGATGCCATGCCCCTTGACCGAGCGGCTGGCGTACGCGTAAAGCGCACCAGCTCTCGGCGGTTTTCGTTCATTTTTTACGAGTTGCATCTTGCCGTGCTATCGGCTATGGTTTGCTCTTTATATTCCGGCGCGGTCAGCTCACTCTCCCGGCAAAACCATGTTGAATATTACCATTCGTAACGAACAACCGGACGATATCGATGCTATTGCATGGGTAACCCAAACTGCATTTGAGCCAGAGCAGTTCGCCAGCCATACGGAACAGTTTATTGTCAATGGCTTAAGGCGAACCAACCAGCTGGAGATATCTTTGGTGGCACTTTATGAAGGCACAATAGTGGGCCACATTGCTTTGTCACCAGTCAATATCTCTTCGGGTGAGCAGGGCTGGTATGGTTTGGGTCCCGTCAGCGTGCTTCCTCAGTGGCAGGGGCAGGGTATCGGTACTCAGTTAATCCGTTCGGGGCTTGCACAATTGCAAGGCCTGGGTGCACGCGGCTGTGTGGTGTTAGGAAGCCCGGCTTTCTACAGCCGTTTTGGCTTTAAGGCCAATTCGTCTTTGGTGTACGCAGACGCACCAGCCAGGTATTTTCAGGTGTTGGCTTTTGCCGCAGAGATACCGTTTGGCCGGGTGTCTTTTCATGAGGCTTTTGAAGCTACTCAATAGCTGGTTCACAGCCATTACTGTTACGGTCTCGAATGTTACAGTGTCTTTTGTGGCCTCACTACTATCGTGCACCATATGATGCAAGGCAGGGCGCACAATAGCATGGACAGATAGGAAAAAAAGCTGAAGTATCAATACGCAGATGTATGTATTTTCAAATGCAATAGGGTCCGTTCGTAACATATCTGGAGAGAAAAAACGTGAAGATAACCAATTTAACCAGGACAGTCATCCTGGTATGCCTTGGCATATTCGGGTCCATCGTTAATGCGAATACGCTCGTTACGCCTTCGGCTGCTGCCGGCACTGATCCGGGTCCTATCGCTAAATCGGAAGAAACGTTCCTTGCTGGCACGTTTTCAGGTGACGATATTGAGCTTAAGCTGGATGCCAAGGGGCGGTTTGTGCTTAGCGGAGGGGCAGTGGGAAAATCGCTTCACGGTAACTGGACCATGGAAAAATCAGGATTGCATACGCTGTTGCGCCTTAGCGTCGACAAGAAGAATGAAGACGATTGGTTATTCGGCATCAGGTCCAGGAACACGCTGCAAGCGGTGAATGAAGGTAAATTGAAAGTGCTGGACAGGCCATTGGACATCAATGAAGATTCTGGTGTACTGACGCGCGTTAAATAGGGTAATGGATTTTGGCAAGAGGATTGGACTATACGCTGTTGCCGCTATTGAAACCGCATAGCGCCAGGGTGTATCAACAGCCGCTGCGGTGCTGCATGTCCGGGCCGGGCACCGTATAATGATCATGTGTTGAACGAAGACGGGGATTGCCATGGATTTGTGGGCCCAGCTGATTGGGATATTGATGGTGGCTGCCACAGTCGTGGCATTCTTTTTTGCGCCATCAGGAAAAGAGAGGGAACCGCTTTACGTGCGCCAGATCGTTGCTTCGGTGTTCGCGTTCAGCGCGGCTGCCGTATGTGCTTCTCTTTTTTACTTTTCCCCGTCCGATACCGAAGGGACAGAAATTGCTTTTGCAATTCTTAGCGCGCTGGTCATGATTGCAATTCCCTGTTGGTACGCGATCAGAAACCACAAAAACAATAAAAAATAGAACATTGACTCGCTTTCTTCCTGTGTGAACAGGCCAGCCTCAGCATGAGTCCTGATGGCGAGTGTTACGGAGCAAGGTAAATGGCATACGTACACAAATTCGATTTGAACTGTGCCGGCCGGGATTTCGTTGTCGGCGATATCCATGGCCACTATACAAAGCTGATGCAGGCGTTAAAAGCATTAACGTTCGATGCTGGCAAAGACCGGCTTTTTTCGGTAGGTGATCTGGTCGATCGTGGCACTGAAAATGAACAGGTGATCAATCTGATCAACACCAGCTGGTTTTATGCCGTTTGTGGCAATCATGACGATTATGCGATTCGCTATCATCGCATTGGTCGGATGGATGACGAAAATTACCGGCTTAACGGCGGAAGCTGGTTCATTGAGAAAGAGGCGAATGATCGGGAGATGCTGGTTGCCAAGCTGGAGCTTCTGCCCATGGCCATAGAGGTAGTCACGGCGAATGGGCGAATTGGCATCGTTCATGCAGATGTGCCGTGTCGACACTGGAACGATCTCGAAAACTATTTTGAGTCCAAGGCACACCGCCAGCGCGCAATGTGGGCACGCGATCGATTTGAACGCAAAGACGTGACACCGGTGAATGGCATTGATCATGTCATCGTCGGTCACAATTGCCATCCAACGATTTTGACACTTGGCAATGTCCATCATATTGATACAGGCGGGTGGCTGCCGGGTGGGTACAACGGGCATTTCACCTTGTTGGACATCAGCAAGCCAGGGCTGTTGTGACTGCGACGTGTGGTCAGCGGAGCACTGTGGCTGTCGTTATGCAAGCATCGAGGCAAGCAAAATCCAATCGTACTGATGGCTGGCATGGGGCTCGAGCGGTCGGATGAACGGGCCAGGCAAGATCGGATCCTGACACTTATGGGTCCTGCAGTGCTTCCTCAAAAACAGATTGCACGATATCTGGAAGGGTCCTGATACTATCCCTGAAAAACCGGCGCTTGGGCGTAGACAAGTCTTGCAGCAACACGGCCAGTCTCTCGCTTGCCGTCATTGCAGGCTGGCCCAGCCCGTTTTCAAAAGTATAGAACCAGATGGCCTCTAATAGTAAATTGGCCAGTTGCAAAGTTTCGTATCTGAGCAGGCCGCTATCGTGTTCCTCCAATGTAAAACGGATGACACTGGACCAGTCGGTATAACCCTTGGCGGCAGAAAATGCTGCATGAAATGGTTTGGTTCCCGCTACCACCTGCGCCACGCTCAGGGGTGGTGATCGGCGCAACTGCTCAAGCGTGGGCGACTGCCTCACTGAACAAGCCCCGCGTACAATCCTAAGCAGAAATATCGTATTCCATATCGAGCCACCACCAACCCCGAATCGATCGCAGATCCATTCCGACAGACATATCCAGCGCAAGGACTGCATCTGGACGGTCGTCTCTGCGGTGTCCGAGGGAGCGTCCAGCAAAGCGTTCTTCCATAATAGCCAAAGACTCAAACCGATGTTGGCTGCTACGTCCTGCGCCGCTTCGATCGAATCGGCTTCATATGCGGCTCGCAATGCACGGGAAAAATGGGTAATTGACTGGCCAGCTGCATGCCTGCGTTCAGCCATCGGCGCATCGACGACCTCCAGGGCGATTGCTCTGAAAATAAGCGCTTTCAGATTCAGATACTCAAAGCGTACGCGCGGGTTGTAACGAACAACCAGTCGAGAGCGGCCATCTGCGTGGAGCCGGTTGATTTCTACATGCGCTGCCCGGGTTCCTTCTGTCATATACAGATTCCATGCCCTGGCGATGCCCGCCATAGCCGCAAAAGCCGCCATCGACTCATGATCATCCTCTGTGTCATTGGCCAGAAAGGGCGACAGGCTATCGAGTGCCTCCCAACTGCGTTGAATCTGCCCCTGCTTACGCAAGGCCAGGCTTTCCTTGAGGATAGCTAATGCCGACTGGAAACGATCATGTGCCGCCAGTCGAGCCGTTTGAAAGTGTTCGGCCATGCCAGAAGCATTTGTGCCGGTAAAGCCGTCCTTGGCAAGGCGCATTGCCTGTGTCAGATTGTTCCAGTAACCCACGTCCTGCATCGCATACGCGAGCGGGCTGGATGGTTGCTGACCCGGTTTATTGATTCCGAGAAACCTAGCAAGCGAATCAAGACTGGCTTTTTTTCCACCTGCAGTGATCTTTATCCTGCGTGTGCTTTTTTTGTCGAGCCAAAAAGGCCCGCGACTGCGGTTTCGGGTATTGAGCAAACCGGTTGGTATGGATCTGTCCCATCCCCAGCCCACATCAACACCCCAATCACGAAAATCTTCAAACGCGCGTGAGATGATCATGCGTCCATTGGTTTTACCTGGAAAGCGGGACCGGATCTCGTAGGCCGGCAGATCCGGATGATCGGTATGTCCAGCGTAATAGACACGCAAAAGCAGCCAGAGCGATTGGTACCGTGCCAGCTTACCGTTGATCCTGAGTGCTGGAGTCAATTCAATGTTGAGTGTCGATGCAGACATATAGGCAGAATCCAAGATGTCATGGTAGCACAGGGATAGAGGAGTTACGATCGTTACGATAAGCCATTTTACCCACTTGAATCATGAACTTACCATTCGTCTGGCCTGATCCGGCATTGGATTGACTCTACCAACTTCACACTCAAGGATTTTTTCTATGAAGCATTCGCCTATCTTCCGAGCGATTAGTACGAGCGTGGTCGTACTGGTTTTGGCCTGCACATCAGCTTACGCAAACACCCATTGCATCGACAGCCCCAAGGTTGCTGCTGTGTTTGAGAAAGCCGCGGTGCAAGGCACGATCGCACTACTGAACACAAAAACGGGAGAAGTGATCTGTCATAATTCCGCTCGCGCCAATCGCCCATATTTGCCAGCATCCACGTACAAGATACCGAATACGCTGATTGCGCTTGAGACGGGCGTAGCCAGTGGAGCAGATTTCAGTCTAGACTGGAATCAGAAACGTAATCCGCGCCAGGCTTGGTGGCCGGCTGCCTGGGCGAAAGACCAGACTCTTAACAGCGCGCTATCTAACTCTGTCGTCTGGTATTACCAGGAACTGGCTCGACGTATCAACCCGCAACGTATGCAGCAATACGTGGACCAGTTCCGTTATGGCAATCGCGATATTTCTGGTGCAATAGACCAGTTCTGGCTGAAAGGTAAACTGAAAATATCTGCACTTGAGCAGATTTCATTTTTGCAGCATTTTTATTTTCAGCAGCTCGGGGTTGCCCGGCGGAATACCAATATCGTAAAACAGGCGATCGTACTGGAAAAAACACCGTCTTGGACCTTAAGCGGCAAAACCGGCATGGTCGGTTTTGGCGATGCAAAAGACGTTGCGCTGGGGTGGTTGGTGGGTTATGTGGAGACCGCCAATAACACCTATATCTATGCCATGAATATGGACATCACAAAAACGGTGGGTGCACAATTGCGCCTGGAGGTGACCAAATCGGTACTCAAGGAGCTTGGACTGATCTGATCGTCTGGCGTGGAAAAATCCGGCACGCACTTGGCGGGCCGGACCGGCAAGATGTCGTAGCAGACAGCATTTTTCTATATGGTGTTTTGCAGGGCACCCAGCGCGTGGTATAGGAAATATTAGGTTGTGCAGTGCAAGTGTCGTCATTTGCAGTTAATATGGCTGGTCTGCTGCGATGGCGTCAATGTGCAGATTGTAAGGCAGAATAAAGACGACGATTTATAACGGTATTAACCGGATTTGTTTTCGAAAGGGAAAAAGCAGGTGCGACAAGCTTTACTTATCATTGATATGCAGCATTTCGTTGCGGACCGCATTGAGCAGGGTATTGAGTATTACCCCGAAAACTGCATCGAAAACATGCAACGCGTACTTGAGCAGTTCAGGCAGGCCGGAAAGCCAATTGTGCACGTTCGCCATCAATCGGCAGAGCAAGGATCGCTTTTTCACGAGAGCTCCCCATCGTCTTTGCCACTGGCATCGTTTCAGGCATTAGCAGAAGAACCGGTATTCATCAAAAGCACATCATCCGCTTTCAGTTCAACTGAACTGTTCGCCTATTTGCAAACAGCCAGGATATCGGAGCTCGTCGTCATTGGTGCGGTTGTGGGCTTCTGTATCAATTCGAGCGTTAGAGCGGGATCAGATTTGGGGCTTAAGATGACAGTTGTGAAAGACGCCGTGATTAGCTTCGAACTTGACCAATATCAGCTTGGAGCAGCACAGATTCACAATGTGACACTTGCTTTATTGGATGCGGACTTTGCTTCGGTCATTGCGAGTTCGGAGCTGCAGGTCAGTCCATAGGTCGTACATTTTTTTTTTCTAAGTACAAGAATCAACGCCAATAATGACATTGCCGCTCCGACAATAAAAGTATATTCGGCACCGAAACTGTCCCAAGTATCCTGAGACTGCTATTCCTGCTATTGTTGCGACTGCAAAAGCAGGAACCACAGGAAAAAATAGTAGAAACAGCGACAATAACAGCAATGAATAGCCCCGAAAGCCCAGCAAAACAGGAGGGCAGCAGGGTGTTAGCTTTTCAAAGCAAGGGGTGATATGGGGCGAGGCGCAGGAGCTGGCGTGGTATCTGATTGTGCGAGATAGTCAACGGGATGACCGTCGTAGCTGCGCCGAGTGCCAGCGCTATCATGCGGGCAGGTGCGGCCAGCGTATCGCTCTTATTGGTGGGGCAGCCGTATTCACGTTGCACCGATGCAGGGATTTTCAACAAAACGAGGTGAATAATGATTGATGGGTTAATAGCAGGCAGACTGTACGGCAGCGCCAAACAGGGCACCGGTAAAACGGGCGATACCTATACCACCGCCAAAGTGAAGGCGGCAGCAGGGAATGGCGAAACCCTGCTGTGCAGTGTCATCGCCTTTGAGGATAAAGCCCAGGCCACACTACTGGCGTTAGATGATGGTGACAGCGTGGCCGTATCGGGGTCGCTAACACCGAAGGTATGGATGGACAAGGCTGGCGACACCCGCCCGACGCTGGACGTCGTTTGCCATATTGTGCTTACACCCTACCAAGTGAAGCGCAAGCGCCAAGCGGTGAATGAGGACGAAAATGATACTGAACGCTGAACGCTGAACGCTGAACGCTGAAAGAAATACAAGAGCAGGATGGCACAGTCTGGCTTTAAACGCCTATCCGTATAGATTTGCCCTGAGAGGGTGGATATGCTGATACGTGAGTGCTGGCTTTGGGTTAAAAACCGGCTAAAAACCGAGAAGTGACTAACAAGAGTATTGACTCACGCTAAGAAAACACGATGGTGTTTGCTGGTGATGACTCACTACGAAACTTTTGTACTTATCTGATGCCGCCTTCTGTATAAAGCCCGTCGCTTTGATTTTAAAAGCTTGCATAGCGGCTTCATGACATCACAAAACAAAAACGCCAACCAGCAATGATTGACGTAAGTCTTTGATTTTAAATGGTGCCGATAATAGGCACCAAGATGCTAGCATTTATGCGGGTTACCGGGCTGCTGTTAGTAGAAATTAAGTCGGATCACTCCAAATTCAGATATCTCGTGATTTCTGCACCGGTAATCCTACCATCAACTGTTTTTATTTTACCAGCTGCGATCCGCTTATGAAGCGTAGCATAGCTGACACCGAGCAGCTTTGCAGCATCAGTGAGGTGAAATACAGCAATTTTTTCAAGCATTTTCTGTGCACCTATTTCACCGGCACGAATCAACATTCTATCAAACTCAGATTTGTCAACTTTGATCGTTTCCGTTGATGCAGACTCTTTGATTACGTTCATTGGAAATTTCCCATTTCAGTTGTTTTACCGTTTGGTTAAGCTTCGGCTACTCCTGGCTGGTTGCCATCGCCGGACGTGGTTTAGTAGGAAGGCGGGCAGAGTAGATATCCTCCGCCTTCCGAAAGGGGGTTAACTAGGCTGGGTTATCAGGCCACTTCCTCTTTTCGCAATAGCGGCAAAACAGTATCAGACCATTTAATTTGCAATACGGGCGCACCGTTGCCATGCCTTCTGCCGGTGTCGTAGAGTCGGCTAAAGTCCTGGCCAGCCTCGAGGGGTTTCCAATGTTCTCCCTGCTTAGCCTGTAACCCAGCTTCCGCCAACAGCAAATTTACTTTTCGCGCCGATGGCTCGCCTGGTAGCATCTTGCCAAGTTCGGTGGGTGTATAAAACAAAGCCTCTTGGTTTTCAGCGACCAAATGCGTGCTGCCAAAATCTTCCAGAAGGTTCACTCCTGTCAATTTGCGCACAAGCTGGTTGGCACTAATAGCGGCAGCATTTTTATCCAAGCCGAAAGCACGCGCAGCTCGAATCGCCAGAGGCGTGAGTTTTAAAGCCTCGGTTGTTTGTTTTCTAGGCTCGGCCCTGACCTGGTATCCACCGGTCTTGCGGATGGTAGGCAATACTTCCTCGAAGACCCAGCGCTCGAACTTGTCTGCCGAAGGAAGCTGGCTGTTGACTACAAGCCGGAACAGGTCCGGTTCGTTGATGATGCGGATTTCTTGTTTTCCGCCAGCTGTAGGAAGGGGGTAGCGTTTCGCGACCCCCTTGCAATGTTTCGATATTGCATCGGACGCATTTACGTAGCCCAATGCTTCGGCTACGTCTTTGCCGACAAACCATGGTTCTCCGTCAATTTCTACTGCACGGATTGAAAATTCAGGGGTTTGAAATGGAATGATCT
>NZ_JBQEAU010000024.1:0-40487 GCF_052108595.1 Advenella sp. | reverse complement strand
ACGTCATCGCTGAGAAACGATTTTAGTGTCTTGCAGTCAGTATATGTCTGGACGCCAACTTAATAGAATTCATTATGAGTGTAGAACTTTCCCCCAGGGCAACTGAAATTGCCGAGCACACGAAGCAGTTGATCGCCGCAGGCGGCTACAACGGGTTTAGCTATGCCGATATCTCCGAGCGGGTGCATATCGGTAAAGCCAGCATCCATCATCATTTCCCGAGCAAGGCAGATCTGGTGCATGCCGTTGTCGTGCGGCACCGCGAACAGTCGCGGGAAGGGCTGGCTGCACTTGATCAGCACATCAGTGATGCGCCGGGGCGCCTGAAGGCCTACACAGATTACTGGGCCGGTTGTATTCGTGACGGTCAATTGCCTATTTGCATCTGCGCCATGCTGGGCGCAGAATTGCCCATGCTCCCACAAGAGGTTGCCAGCGAGGTTCAGCGGTATTTTGAAGACCTGACCGCCTGGCTGCAAGCCGTGCTGGAGACAGGCGTGGCACAGGGAAAGTTTCATTTGCGTGATAGCGCTTTTGTTGAGGCGCAAACCTTTATGTCTGTCGTACACGGCGCGATGTTGACGGCACGGGCCTTGAATAGTCCCGAGGCATTCGAGGCAATTTCACGAACGGCGATCAGGCAGCTGACCGCATCGAACTGATCTGTCTGTATTGTGAAGAGATGAGTGCATAATTTTTTATCTACGTAACCTATCAACTAGTTGGTTGTTATTTATCAATTGTTTAGTAGTCAATTGTTTATTAGTCAATTGTTATTAGTTGATTGATCCAAAAGTAAATCGGCGCGCAGCCTGACAGGCTCATCTGTTTATTTATCGGGCTGGCATCGTTGGTATTAAGCCGACCAGGCCCAAGCAATATTTTCAAGGAGTTTTCATTTCATGCCTCATCCTATTTCCGCCTTAGGCGCAGGCCATACAATTATCAGCCTCATTCCGCTCATAGCCGGCGTCTACAGCTTTGCCCGCTACCGCAAAATTGACAACACAGTGCCTGCTGGCAAGATTTATCTCATCGGCCTGGTGCTGGCAGTGTTGACGTCGTTTGGGCTATCGAGCACCGGTGGCTTTAACGTCGGTCATGCGCTGGGCATCCTGGCGCTTTTGGCCACAGGCGGCGCGCTATACGTGCCGCGGGTGTCTTTTCTGGGACGCTTGCGGCCCTATCTATCCCAGTTTGGTCTCACATTCAGTTTCTTTCTGCTGATGGTGCCAGGAATCAATGAAACCCTGACACGTCTGCCTGTCGCGCATCCCCTGGCAGCGGGACCCGATTCCCCGGCGGTGCGCGGCACATTGGCTGCCTGGACCATGCTCTTTGTCGTGGGATTCGCGTTGCAGAGCTGGTGGACGCGCACGCAGCACAGGGGCACCGGTCCCGCTTAGTCAGACACCGTTTTCGCTATTTATTATTGAGAGCTTTTAAGGCGCAGCTTTCGGTACTTTTCTTAGCTCATGCGCCCTTTATTTACAGTGCGATATTTCTATCGCCAAGGAGATTTACCATGTTTGTTTTACGACTTCGCCATTTTTTCGCAACCGGCCTGACAACGGCAGTACTTGCGACCGGCGGTTTGACCGCCGCCTCTGCCGCCAGTGCGGCTGAACAGGGGGTTCGCGTGCGAGGCACCGTTGTCGCGCTGGCGGGTGATCAGTTGCAAGTGAAATCGCGTGATGGCCAGGCTATCGATGTCAAACTCAAGGACGGCTGGATGGCCTCCGCAGTAAAAAAAGCCAGTTTCAGCGATATCAAGTCCGGTGATTTTGTCGGGATCGCATCGCTTCCCAAGTCTGCAGGCGGTGATGGCGCCCTGGAAGTCTTGATTTTTCCGCCTGCGCTCAAAGGTAGGGGAGAGGGCAGTTACAGTTGGGACTTGAAACCTAACAGCACAATGACCAACGCCACGGTAGGCGATTCGGTCAAATCAGTGGATGGTAGCGTTGTCACGCTTAACTATCATGGCAAAGAAAAGAAAATTTCTGTTCCTGACGGTACCCCGGTTGTTACGCTTGCGCCAGCAACGCACGATGATGTCAAACCCGGCACCGTCGTTTTCATCCCTGCCCAGAAGGGTGCAGACGGTACCCTGTCAACCGGCCAACTGATCGTGGGTAAAGATGGAGTCGTCCCTCCTATGTAATGGGGGACGAGTGTTCATATGGATAAGCCTAAATTGAAATGCCTGCCAGCATCACGTGCACCAGCAGGTTCCCGCCAGTCTGTGCGGCGGCATTCGGGGGTCGTCCGTATGACCCATTGGGTAAATGTGCTGTGCTTTTCTGTCCTGCTAATGAGCGGGCTACAAATTTTCAATGCACACCCCAGGCTGTATTGGGGGCAATACGGTGCTGATTCGGACCAGGCATTTATTGCCATTGGATCCGAACAGCATGGCGACAGACTGAAAGGATTTTTTCAGATTGGCCGGCTGAAAATCGAGACGACGGGTATTCTTGGCGTCTCCCGTGAGGGCGATGCGGCCACAGAAAAGGCATTTCCTTCCTGGCTCACGATTCCTTCCTACCACGACCTGGGGGCGGGCAGAAATTGGCACTTCCTCTTCGCCTGGTTGCTGCTCATCAATGGTTTTGTGTACCTGGCACACGGATTATGGCGAGGACATATTCGCCGGGATCTGTTGCCGAACCGGGACCAACTGGGATGGCGGCACGTATGGCGAGAAGTGGTAGACCATGCGCGCCTTCGTTTCGCCAAAGGCGAGCACGCGCGGCGCTACAACAGTCTGCAGAAGATGACCTATCTGCTGGTGGCATTGGTATTGCTGCCGCTGATGGTTCTGACAGGACTGACGATGTCGCCCGGTTTAAACGCGGTTTTTCCATTCCTGCCTGATCTGTTTGGCGGGCGCCCCTCTGCGCGAACACTGCATTTTCTGACTGCGTCTTCGCTTGTCCTGTTTGTAGTGGTTCACGTACTGATGGTTGTCCTGTCAGGTTTCTGGAATAACCTTCGCTCGATGATGAGCGGGCGTTATGTTATCGATCATTCAGGAGATACAAAATGACGCAGAGGTTCTCTCGCCGCCGGATTCTGACCGGTCTGTTGTCTGGCGTTGGCGTCTCCATGCTGGCAGGATGTGATCGTCTGACGCAAAGCGCCGGTTTTGGACACGTGTTACGCCAGACCGAGAAACTGACCATGGGTAGCCAGCGACTGCTGCTGGACCGAAAGACACTGGCGCAAGAATATAGCACGTCCGATCTTTCGCCAGTGTTTCGCGCCAATGGCACACAATTACCCGATTCCGAAGAGTACGCGCGCCTGCTTGAAGAGGGCTTTGTCGATTGGCGCCTGCAGGTGGACGGCCTGGTAAATCGACCGCTTAGCCTGTCGCTTGAACAATTGAAGCGCCTGCCGGCGCGCACGCAAATCACCCGACACGACTGTGTCGAGGGATGGAGTGCGATCGGACAATGGCAGGGCGTACCCCTTGGGCGGATTCTTGATCTGGCGCAGTTGAAGCCGGGCGCGCGCTATGTGGTATTCCATTGCGCAGACGAGCTGGAAGTCACCTTCGATGGCAGCGGGCGCTACTACGAGAGCATCGATCTTATGGATGCGTATCACCCTCAGACCATTCTTGCCTATGGCATGAATGGCAAGCCTCTGCCGGTAGCGCACGGCGCCCCTTTGCGACTTCGGGTCGAAAGGCAACTTGGTTATAAGCATGCTAAATACTTGATGCGCATTGAGGTGGTCTCCGCGTTCGACACACTGTGGGGAGGGCGGGGCGGCTACTGGGAGGATCGTGGCTACGAATGGTATGCGGGCATCTGAATTCATATAGTGATGCTCAATTTTGATTGTTGGCAATAGCGTAATACTGAATGTGCTTTATCAGTTTACTTAGCGTGGCTTAGCCGTATTTTGTGTCGAAGACAAGCGCTGAGAAATAACCATGGAGTCAAGCTTTCCCGCGGCTCGTTCGGATTATGTCAAACATGGCATAAGCTTTTTGCCGGGCTGAGATGGCCGCGTGGCGAATCGCCACACGGTCTATACAAGAGAGAATCAGTCGATGAAATCAGTGGCGTCCGAGGCATCTCGCCACGTATCCAGATCACCACGTAACGCCTGCATCTTCTGCTCGACTAGCATGGTGGCGATCTTGCCCGCAAACAGATGCACCGGCGGTTTGACAGCATCGGCCGCTTGCAGGATCAGCGTTGCCACTTTCTCCGGATCACCCGCCTGCTTGCCATCCAGACCGTTCAGATGCAGATCAAGCGAGGCTTGTGCTTCGGTGTAATCGGCAATTGAACGCTGTGCCACGACCAGCGTATTCTTTGATAAAAAGCCCGTGCGCACCGGGCCAGGATAGACTACGGTCGCCTTGATGCCCAGCTCGGCAACTTCGGCAGCCAGGGTTTCGGTCAATCCGGCCAGCGCGAACTTGCTGGAGACATAGCTTCCCCATCCTGCGTAACCGCCCTGAAAGCCGACGATGGAGGCCACGTTGAAGAGATGGCCGCTGCGCTGTCGGCGCAGGTGCGGCAAGGCATGGCGCAGCACATTTAATGGTGCGAACACGTTAATGTCAAAATTGCGGCGCAGTTCGACATCGGTCAGCGCCTCGATCGTACCTTGCTGGCCATAGCCGGCATTGTTCACGACGCGGTCGATGCGGCCGAAGGTGGCAATGGTTTTCTCGATGGCTGCCTGTACGCTCGCCTCACTGACAAGATCTACCTCTAAGGCGAGCAACTGTGCGCTGTCTTTGCCGAGTGTCTGGTATAAGCTGTCGATCGCGCGCGAGGTGGCGGCCACGGCGTCACCCTGCGCCAGCGCCTGGCGGGCAAGCGACAGGCCGATACCGCGGGCGGCGCCAGTAATGAACCAGACCTTGGCATAGGATTTTTGTTGTTGCATGGATTGTTACTCCTAATGATTGTAAAGACCAGAAGAAATTGTAGAATTACCGAGCCGCTCGGACTAGGCGAAAAGCTCTTGCGTTATTGCCTATTTCTATTTATATGATTATTATTTGAATATTATTTATATTAAAAATATGATTTTCATATCATTTGTTGGGAAATTAATTATGCGTAGTCACCAGCCAGACACGGCGCGACAGCGTGAAATGGTCACTCTGATCCAACAACTGGCTCCGCACGAAGGCCATACCCGATCATTGCTCGATGGCGTGCGGCTGATGCGGGCCGATCGGCCCCTGGGTCGTACACCTGTGCTCTACGAGCCGAGCATCGTGATTGTCTGCCAGGGGCATAAGCGCGGCTACCTGGCTAATCGCATCTACCATTACGACCCGCTGCATTATCTGGTGTTATCGGTACCGCTGCCGTTCTCGACCGAGACCGATGCCAGCCTGGAAGAACCCTTGCTGGCTGTGTCGGTGCGGTTGGACATGACCGCCGTGGCAGACTTGGTCATCGATGTGGATCAATATGCTTCCAACGCTATCTGCCCACCGGCTGGCATCGTTTCTACAGAGTTAGACGCCACGCTGGCGGATACGACAGTGCGCCTGCTCCGTGCATTACGCTCACCGCTCGAAGCCCGGGTGCTGGGACCGGCCATCGTGCGTGAGCTGTGCTTCCGTGTCCTGCTCGGCGAGCAGGGGGGGGCCGTCAGGGCGGCGCTGGCCAGCCATGGCAACTTCGGGCGCATTGCCCGCGTCCTGCGGCACATCCACAGCGATTACGCTCAGCCGCTGGACGTGGGCTCGCTGGCGAGCGAAGCAGGATTGAGCATCCCAGCCTTTCATGTACACTTCAAGGCCGTTACTGCTACCTCTCCCATTCAGTACATTAAATCAGTGCGATTGCACTATGCGCGACTGATGATGATACGGGACAATGTCACTGCGGCTGGTGCCGCGGTAAGGGTTGGCTACGAGAGTGCATCGCAGTTTAACCGCGAGTTCAAGAGATTCTTCGGTCGCAGTCCTGGAGAAGAGGCGCGCGAAATGCGCTCAGCCTTTGCTCTCATGGCTCCTGCTCAACTTGAAGCGATCGCAGTGACTCTTTAGTGCGCGCAAGCCGAATTGACGCCCCAGCCGACCCTATGTGCTGCCTTTCTAATAAGTAGAAAACCGGGTAGGCAAGGCCAAACTTGACATAGATTCGTCAATAGCTATCGATGGTCGCTTTACATTTCTGGACTAATCGATCTATAATTTCCCGATGCTCAACACAAAAACTGTATCCGACCGACAGAGAGGGCGTCCTCGCGAGTTCGATCCTGACCAGGCTATCGAACAAGCCATGCAGATTTTCTGGACAAAGGGCTATCAAGGCACCTCCTTACCGGATCTCATGGGGGCGACCAAGCTTTCCCGCGGAAGCCTGTACGCCGCCTTTGGCGACAAGCACGGTCTATTTCTTCTGGCCCTTGATCGCTACATCAGTCAGGCGCTCAATCGTCTGGACCAAGAGCTTGCTTCTGGTCGGAATGCCCTGGAGGGTCTCAAGGCGTGCATGGACGGCTACGTCGCGCGTACTGACGGCGCGGCTGGCCAGCGCGGCTGCCTGGTGGTGGCGACCGCCATGGAGCTTGCCGCCTGGGATGAGGAGATTTCGCACCGAATCGCTCATTTTTTCGGGGCGATGCAGGGGCGTTTAGTCAAGGCCTTGGTCCGTGCACAAGAAGAGGGCAGTTTGGCCCGGCACGTCAGCCCGGCTGCAGCCGCTCACATGCTGGTTTGCTTCCTCGAAGGCTTGCGTGTCGTTCGCAAGATCGACGTAGCGCCGCAAAAAGCAAGGGCTGCCGTACATGTTCTGATTAGCAGCCTCGCAGCCTGATCACTAAAGATGTAGGTGTAAGGTGTTTTTTTTATTAATTTTAGACTGATCGGTTTATAAATGAACGTTTTTCATATCGTGGCAGCGCTGCTTGTACCGTTGCTGTGGGGCATTCAATATGTTGTTATCAAGTCCGGGCTCACAGTGCTGCCGCCACTGTTCTTTGCCGGACTGCGATTCGCAGTGATCGCGGCGATTCTCATTCCTTTTGTCGGGCGCATCCGAAAGCCGGAGATTCGGCCGATCTTCTTGATCTCTCTTTTCATGGGCGGCGTGAACTTTGCTGGTGCCTTCATCGGTCTGACCCAGGCACCAGCTGGTATTGCCGGGATTGCCAACCAGCTTTGGACTCCATTCACACTAATGCTTGCCTGGCCCATGCTCGGCGAGAAACCTTCTGCTCGCGTGATGCTCGGCGTTGGTGTTGCGCTGTGTGGTGTCGCATTTGCCGTTGTCGATCCCGGCTTGGAAGTCCCCCTGGTCCCGATGCTCTTCATCCTGGTCTCTGCGATTGGATTGGCAGTCGGAAATGTGCTTGCGAAAAAATTCGGTCCATTTGACCCGGTGAGGCTCTTTGCCTGGATGTCGTTCTTCACGGGTATCCAGCTTCTTGGGCTTTCGCTGATCGTGGAGAGCGATCAGATGCACGCTTTTCAAAGCGCATCAAGTTCAGAGTGGCTCGCTTTTGCCTTCACCGTCATGCTCGGCGGCATCGTCGCATTTATCACTTGGTTCTGGTTAATTGCCCGGTTCTCAATGGCCCGGGTCGCGCCCTATGCCTTGCTTCAATCATTCTTCGCGATCGGCGCGGGCGTCGCCTTCAGGCATGAACCGTTGACCCCAATGCTGATGCTGGGTGCCGTTATTTGTGTTTCTGGTGTTGCGCTCAGTCAGTGGCCAGTATCTATTGGACAGCACACAAGAAATAAGGCGCAGTGAATCATGCCAGAGGGCAGCACGCGCGTGTTTATATTAATTATAGGAATCAATCATGGCGAAATTCGTTTTAGTGCACGGCGCTTTTCAAGGCGGCTGGGTTTACGCAAGGGTCGCCCGCAAGCTTCGCGAAGCGGGTCACGATGTCTACACGCCTACGCTGACAGGTCTCGGAGAGCGGGCTCACTTAGCTGACCGAGCGATCAATCTGGACGCCCATATTCAAGACATTGTGAACGTATTCAAGTACGAGGCTCTTTCCGACGCCATATTATGTGGTCATTCGTATGGTGGACTGGTCATCACCGGCGTTGCGCATGAGATTGGAGATCGCATCCGAACGCTCTTCTATCTTGATGCCTATGCGCCAGCAGATGGACAGTCCCTTATCGATATCACAGGCGCCGAAACAGCGCTGGCTTTCTTGGCGCAGGCAAATCGCAATGGCGGAATGATCCCACCGATTCCAGCTGCGGTATTTAACGTGAATGAAGCAGACGCGGTCAGAGTCGACACAATGTCTGTACCGCAGCCGCTGGCTACCTTCGTGCAAGGTGTGAAAGCAGGCGTGGATTCAGCGCCGGTTGCCAACCGTACCTACGTGTTCGCTACGAAGAATGGCGGGGATTGGTTTGTGCAAACGCATGCGCGCTTGAAAGGTGATCCTCGGTGGACTGTCCATGACATTGCGTGCGGACATGCAATCATGCTGGACCGGCCGGACGATCTGGTCGCGTTGCTATTGACCGAAGCGGCCAAATGACGTTGCGCTAGCTGTCGCTCTCGTGCCGCCTGGTCAATTCAGCCAATGTCGTCTCGCGGTGGATGGCTAGCCAGCAAGGTATCACAACGTTCCCTCAGGAAACGATGTAATTCGTTGATCGCGGGCGTCAGCCGCGAGCGGTGGGCACAGATCAGGTTCAACGGCGCAGGCTCGCAATGCGCTGGTGCAAACAACTCCACCAGCCGCCCGGCCTTTAGATCGTCGATGAGATCCAGTCTCGATTTGTAGACCAGGCCTTCACCAGCAATGGCCCAGCGGCGCACGGCATCGGCATCGTCGCTCATCCGGTTGCCCGTAATCGCTACGGTACGCTCACCGCCGGGCAGGGTAAAGCGCCAGCGTTCATGCACTTGTTCGCTCCATACGTACCGAAGGCAGTTGTGTTGCCGCAGGTCGTCGGGCTTGGTTGGCGCGCCGTGCCGTTCGATGTACGCTGGTGCGGCGCACAACGCACGCCGGTTGTTACCGGCCAGAACCAGGGCCAGAAGCGATGAATCGGGCAGCGTGCCATAGCGTACAACGGCATCTAGCGGCTGGCGGATGAGGTCAGCGGCGCGGTCGCTTATTTTTAGGTGCAACGACAGACCTGGATGCTGGTGCTGGAAGTCGTCCAGCCACGGCAACAGGAGGTTGCGTCCGAAGTCGGAGGGGACCGATAGCCGCAGCGGGCCGGTCAGTGCCGATCTACCGCCAGCCAAGGCCAGGTCGCCTTGCTCCCGCGCGTCCACCATAAGCCGCGCATGCGGCAAATAGCGCTCACCGGCCTCCGATAGTTGCATGCTGCGCGTGGAGCGCGTGAACAAGCGGGTATCCAGGGCCTTCTCGAGCCTTTGCACACAAGCGCTCGCTTGCCCGGGCGCGATGTTCAGCTGGCGTGCCGCTTCCGAGAAACTGCCGGCGTCTGCTGTGCGCACAAAGATCTGAACGTCATCAAGTCGAATGATTTTCATTGAATCACAGAAAGTGTTTTGGTTTTCAGCGGGTTTATCTGCAAATTGAAGAAGAATAACATGAAGCTCTTCCATCCCCGAAAGCTAATGGCCTTACGGGATCTCGTTCTCTTCCGATTATCAAAGGAGTTTTCTCATGAAGGCAATAGGCTTTTCTCAAAATCATCCAATCAGCAACCCGCAGGCCCTGCAAGACATTGAGGTGGCCAACCCCGAACTACGTGACTATGACCTGCTGGTCGAAGTCAAAGCGGTATCGGTCAACCCGGTGGATACCAAGGTCCGGCTCGGCGGCGATATTCCTGCGAGTGGATCTCGTATCCTTGGC
Organism: Advenella sp.; assembly: GCF_052108595.1. Taxonomy (NCBI): domain Bacteria; kingdom Pseudomonadati; phylum Pseudomonadota; class Betaproteobacteria; order Burkholderiales; family Alcaligenaceae; genus Advenella; species Advenella sp. The sequence continues at coordinate 30,686 of NZ_JBQEAU010000024.1, read as the reverse complement.
TGGGACGCCGCAGGCATCGTTCGTGCCACAGGACCGCTGGCGACCCGCTTCAAGCAAGGTGACCGCGTGTGGTATGCCGGCGACATTACGCGACCGGGCAGCAACAGCGAACTGCAGGCCGTGGACGAGCGCATCGTCGGGCCGATGCCAGTCTCGCTGGATTTCGCCGAAGCCGCATCGCTGCCGCTGACGGCCATCACTGCCTGGGAGTTGTTGTTTGACCGTCTGCGTGTTCAGGCCGCCGATCCGACCGACAACAACATCCTGCTGATCATCGGCGCGGCAGGCGGCGTAGGCTCCATCCTGACCCAATTGGCGCGCACCTTAACGGGCATGACCGTTATCGGCACAGCGTCGCGGGCAGAGACCCGTCAGTGGGTTCTGGAGCATGGCGCGCATCACGTGATTGATCACCGCCAGCCGTGGGCGCCGCAATTGGCCGAGCTCGGCATCCAGCAGGTCACCCACGTCGTTGGACTCAATCAAAGCGCCGTCTATGTTCCGCAGATCGCCGCCGTGTTGCGTCCCGAGGGCCAGTTCGCGCTCATCGACGACCCGGTGGATCTGGATATCGGACCATTCAAAGGCAAGTCCATTTCAATCCACTGGGAGCTGATGTTCACCCGAGCCATGTTCACCACCGGCACCATCAGTCGCCAACATGCCTTGCTGCGCCGAGTGGCCGAACTGGTTGATCGGGGAGACATCAAGCACACCCTGACTCAGCGTATCGACGGCATCAGTGCGGCGAGCCTGAGACACGCACATGCTCTGGTCGAGGCCGGAAACATGATCGGCAAAGTTGTGATTGCCAACGCCTGAACCTGACTGGAAAAGAAGCACGCATATGACACAGAAAATTATCGACACGGCAACGATCAGCCTGGAAGCTGCACAAGCATTGCTGGCCGAAGCGCGCCGCGCCTGTGCCGCGCGGGGATTCGCTGCGACCATCGCCATCACCGATGCAGGAGGTCACCTGCGTGCTTTTGAGCGCGCAGATACGGTTCCTTTTCTCACCGTCGGTGTTGCCACTGACAAGGCCTGGACGGCGGCCTCGTTTGGCATGACCACGCATCAATGGAACCAGTACATGGCAGACCCCACCGTGGCTGGTCTGGCCCATCATCCGCGCATGACACCGGTGGGTGGTGGCGTGCCCATCATTGATGATGAGCGCCTTGTAGGCGGTATCGGTATCTCCGGCGGCACCTCTGTCCAAGACCACGAGGCTGCCGAGGAGGCGCTGCGTAACGCCGGTTTTCTATAACGAGGCGAATTTTACAAAAAATGCAGGCTATTTATAGATAGATAGCCTGCATCCATCTGCATGGATAAACACATGAAAAAAACGCGCTTATGTGCACTGTCGCTCGTCGTCGCTGCGCCCATGGTCCTGTCGTCCACCGCTGGCGCCCAGTCGCCGGACAATGTCTCGACCGCTCTTGATGCAGCCCGCTACGGCTTGCTCGTGAAGCTTCCTGTTCGGCCGGAAAGCCGCGCTGACTTCTTGCGGATCATTAAGGATCGTGTCGCGGCAAGTCGTCAACGTTCCGAGGTTGTTGACTTTCGAGTGCTTGCAACGCCCGACCCCAATGTCTACATCGCATTTGAAAGTTTTCGAAATAAAGATGCATTTAGTACCTTCGAGAAACTGCCGGAATCGCAAAATTTCCTGAATGTGCTTCAACCGCTTTTGAGCGGCTCCCCCGAAGTGTCAATTTTGCAACCTCTGCCCTGAAGACGCACACAATTTTCAACGAACGATTATTAATAAGGTAAAAAAATGAGCGCTTACATCGTCTTTCAGCGAGTAATCACGACAAACAAGGCCAGCCTGGCACAATATTCACAAGAGGTTGGCGACTCTTTCAAAGAGACGCTGGTTGATTTTCTGGTGGCTTATGGGAAACAGGAAACACTTGAAGGTGCGCCAACAGAAGGTACCGTAATCCTTAAATTTGGCAGTATGGCTGCAGCAAAGGGGTGGTACTACAGCGATGCCTATCAAAAAGCAGCACAGCACCGGTTTTTGGGCGCTCAATACAACGCAACGCTCGTAGAAGGGACGGATACAGAGTAGATTTAGGGTTTGGGGGAACAGCATTTTGTCCCATAGAAATTTATGAAGACCAAAGCGTGTAAAAAGTCAGTCTGGAGAAAAATAGGATATCAATAAGAAAACTAGAATCTTATAATTAGTTGTTTTTTTTAAAAAGCCAATATCGATATCCCGAAACTTCGACAGGGGGCTATCGATTGTTATTGAGTTCTGAAGTTTCGTCACTCAGTTCTGAACTATTCTTCGTAAAGATATGGGGCGCCATGCACGATTGCTTCGCGCGTGGATGTACTGCCGAGGGCTTGCTGCCAGGGGCATTCAAGGTAAGACGTCGGGCGGCAACATAGCACAAGTTGCTGACTACATCTATAACTTGGGGGGAAATTTGCCTGATCCTATTTCAATCACGGAGTGGGTAAACCTATTCGCTCTTGCGATTAACCAGGAAAATGCAGCCGACGGTAAAATAGTACAAGGATAATATTCTGGCCCGCGGAGGGTAGTATCGCACCATGGAAGGCCCCAAAAATTTTCAACGATATGTGGTAATTGAGTTTCCTACATTTGAACAGGCTGTAATGTGTTTCGAATCCTCTGAATACAAAACTGCCGCGGCTTTCCGTCGCGCTGGAGCCGGCGTCGTGGAAAACACCATCGTTGAATCAGGCGATGCCACCGTGTGCTGAAAATATAGAAATCGGCATATGACAAAAGTTGGCGTTGTAAGTATGAGAGCTTGCGTTTCTCTATCACTGAAGCACCTTATATGGGATGGGGAACTGTTTAACTTGATTTGGAAATGATTATTTCCTATAATTACACGCATGACTTCACCAAGTATCTCACATCAGCCACGCCGTGGTGCGGGGCGACCCCGCGAATTCGACATAGACGCATCGCTCGACGGCGCTATTCTGGTGTTCCGTAAGCGAGGCTACCATGCAACGTCGGTGGAGGATCTCTGTTCTGCGATGAACCTGACCGCCGGTAGCATATATAAAGCTTTCAAAGATAAGCGAACTGTTTTTCTGGCCGCTTTCGATCGATATACAAGTCAGCGAAGTACCCAATTGCAAATCCGCCTCAAAGACAAGACAAGTGGATTGGAAAAAATCCGTGCCGTGCTGCATTTCTACGCCGAGTCTTCCTCTGGCAACGAAGGCACACACGGATGTCTAGTCGTAGCCAGTGCAACGGCTCTAGCCACATTCGATGAAGAAATGGCAAATCGAGTTGAAGATACCTTATTGCGACTGGAGCGCATGTTGAGGGATTTCGTTCGTGAGGGGCAAGAAGATGGTTCAGTATCTCCTGCCATCGACACTTTCGCAGCGGCACGCAGTCTGCTGTGTCTGTTGCAGGGGTTTCGGATCATTGGGAAGCTCGGGCGCAGCCGTAGCGAAATGGTGGCAGCGGCGGACGAGGCGATACGCGCGTTCGTCTAAATTTTTTATCTAATTAGGAAATGTATATTTCCATATTAAAGGATTTTTATGCAAACTCCATCGATCCATGGGCAAGCGATTCAAGCACCTGGCAGCTGGGTGTTCCTGCTGCTCGCCACCGCCTGCGGCATGATCGCTGCCAATATCTACTATGCACAGCCGCTGATCGGGCCGATCGCAGTTTCACTCGGCCTATCAGTGCAGTTTGCGGGCTTGGTCGCGACAGTGACGCAGGTAGGCTATGGCATCGGGTTATTGTTGATAGTACCCCTGGGCGATCTGATGGAGAACCGGCGCTTGGTCATCACGACTCTCGGTGTCACCACGCTCGCTCTGGTTGCTACGGCATCGGCTACCCATGCGTTCACATTTCTAGCTGCCGGAGTACTGATCGGCCTTGGGTCTGTAACCGTGCAGCTATTAGTGCTTTACGCAGTACATCTTGCGCCCTCGGCTTTGCAGGGCCGCATTGTCGGTATTGTTACTGGCGGACTAATGCTTGGTATTATGTTCGCGCGGCCCGCAGCGAGCTTCATCACCGGCATGGGGTCGTGGCGTACGGTATTCATGGGCTCGGCTGTAACCATGATAGTTCTGGCAGCCGTATTGCGGATCGCACTGCCGATTCGCCTCCCGGTACAGGGGCTACGCTATGGCAGTCTACTGGCATCCATGGGGCCCTTGATCTGGCACACCCCTGTGCTGCGCCGCCGGGCCTTTTATCAATCCTGTTTGTTCGGTGCGTTCAGCCTCTTCTGGACCACAGTCCCCCTGCTGTTGGCTGACAATTTCCAATTTTCCCAGACCGATATTGCAGTGTTTGCGCTTACTGGCATAGCCAGCGCCTTGGCTGCTCCGCTGGCGGGCCACGCGGCTGATCGCGGTTGGGACAGATCTGCCACCTGCATCGCCATGCTTGCCGTTGCGGCTTGCTTTGTATTTGGGCGATTGGGGTCGTCCGCAAGCGTAATCGGTCTTATGGGCCTCGTCTTGGGCGCGATTTTCCTTGGCTTCGGTGTTTCTGTGCATGCTGTGCTCGGACAGCGTGCCATCTTCTCGCTGGATCCGCAATCGCGCGGCCGGCTTAATGGCCTATTCATGGCTACTTATTTTACAGCAGGCGCGTTAGGCTCAATCCTCGGCACCTGGGCATACACAAATGGTGGCTGGCCGCTAATAAACTGGATCGGTTTCGGCCTGTCTGTGCTCGCCCTCATCAGCCTGTGCACAGAACGAAATCATTCAACGCCACGTTAGATTATCCAACGCCGTAGGTCTTGCGGCCTTCACCTTAAGGAGTATTACCATGTCAACACAAAACACCATTTCCCAGCTAGCGACCCAGCATATTGAAGCAATGCCAAACTCCCAGCCTGTATCGGGCATGGCTGGCTTCGAGCACCGGTACGAGACCGTTCACGGGATTAGACTTCATTACGTCATCGGCGGAATAGCCGACGGCGATACCGTCGTACTCCTTGCCGGCTACCCGCAGAGCGGGTATGCATGGCGCAAGATCATGCCTATACTTGCACAGCGCTACCGCGTCATTGCTCCAGACATCCCCGGGCAAGGCGACTCGGACCGCCCCATTGACGGTTACGATACCCAAACGCTGGCCATCATGACCCACGCATTACTCCAGCAACTGGACATTTGTCAGTATGCACTTGCCGCACACGATATCGGTGCCTGGGTAGCCTACCCCTATGCAATGCTTTTTGGCGACGAGATCAAGCACCTGGCGCTGCTCGATGCAGGAATTCCTGGCATCACACTGCCCGACGCCTTGCCAATTGCACCGGACCGCGCCTGGCGCACTTGGCATTTCGCCTTCCATTCGATACCGGACCTGCCCGAAGTGCTGATCACCGGACGCGAGCGCGAATACCTTGAATGGTTCCTGCGCCGTAAGACAGCCAATCCAAGTACCTTCACCGAGGCTGACATTGAAGAGTATGTGCGCGTTTTCAAGAAAGATGGGGGCCTGCGTGCCGGATTGGGGTATTACCGTGCCGTACCGTTGTCGGCACGCCAAAACCGAGAGCTAAGTGCAAAGGGCAAGCTGAAGATGCCAGTCCTTGCACTCAGCGCAGACCAAGGCTCCATCCCGGATATGGCTGGGCCACTGCGAGCTTACGCGAAAGAGGTTCACGCCGCCATGATTGTTCAATGCGGTCATTTTTTACCCGAGGAACAACCCGATGCCGTTGCCGGCGAACTGATGGCGTTCTTCGGGTAGGGCTCCGAGCCAATACGTTCTGAACCGCCTAATTCTAGGGTGCAAGTTTTACGGCGTTAGGATTGCCATTACTGTGACCATCGCTCTTGCGGGGCCGCGTTGATGTTTGCTCTGGTCATAAAGAGCAATCCTGACTCCATCGCGAAGCTCGAAGCGATGTAGCTGTCGTTGCACAAAGCTGGTTTCCAACTCATTACCTCTGAGCTTGTCGAGATAGCGGAAAAATTCCCCTTGGAGGGATTGCCAGAAGACACATTGCCTAGGTTGCAGAAACGCTAAGAGTTAATTGATTTTTAAGGGAACTCAATATCGATATTCCGAAACTTCGACAGAGGCTGTCGATTGTTATTGAGTTCTGAACTTTCGTCACTCAGTTCTGATCTATTTTTCGTAAAGATATGGGGCGCCATGCAGGGTTACTGCCATAACGTCTTCAAGTGGTCGACGAACCATTTACCGGCAGGTCCAGGTGGTTGCGATGGTCGGTGAAATGCCGACATTGTCAACATCCACCCAGTAGGCGGCATTTCGTCTACATCCAGAACGACCAACGTGCCTGCAGCGATGTCTTTCTCGACCATATGCGAGGGCATGCCTCCCCACCCGACGCCATCTTTGAGAAAGGCATGCTTGGTCGATAAATCGGCCAGACGCCAGGTCGATGTGGATGCGACCCCGAAGTCATGACCGCTTGTCAGGTCGGATCTGTCGGTAAGCACAAGTTGAACGTGTTTTGCCAGCTCATGCCGCGGTATTCGTTGATTGAAGCTTGCGAGCGGATGCGTTGCCGAAGCGACTGCGATCAGTGGTAATTCTCCCAGCCGCTCGCTGACCAACGAGGGAAATGCCCGTGGCAGTGGTGGGAGTATGCCTAAACTACATCGGCCGTCCAAAACAGGCTGATAAGCCGCTCCCAGACCCTCCACAAAGAGACGTAATGGGGTTAGCGGAAATTGAGTCACGAACGCCTTGGCGACGGAGCTTATCACCGACGTCGGAAAGAATACATCGATCACCACTGAGAGTTCGGCCTCTACGCCTGAGGTCATAAGTTTGGCTCGCGCCTTCAACGTGTCCACGCGGGAAATGATGGCACGGGCATCTGCAAGCAGCAGCACACCTTCCGGCGTGAGTTTGGGAAAGCGGCCCGAGCGGTCAAAGAGCTTGACCCCTATTTGTTCTTCCAGTCCACCGACCCAGCCGCTTACCGCTGATTGAACTCTGTTGAGTTTGCGGGCCGCAGCCGAAAAGCTGCCTTCATCCACCGCAGCAATGAAAGTTCTGAGTTGATCCAACGATACGCCATCTAGCATGCTTTTTTAATCCATCTTTAATATAGATGGATTATATCTCAATATATTGGCTATTCAGATATATGTTCGGATCTTAAAATGCCTGAACACATAGCCGATCCCGTACGTAGAGCAGCAGCGACTTTGGCATGTGCACATTCAAGACAGTTAAATTAAGGAATTATTATGACTTATGCAATTATTGGTAGTGGCAACGTCGGAAGGGCCCTGGCCAGTCAATTTGCCCGTAACGGTATCACTATTGGCATGGCAAATACGCGCGGAGCGGATTCGATGGCATCGGTTGCGAAGGAGTACGATAATAAGGTGCTCCCGCTGACGATCCAGGAAGCAGTCAAGGCTGATGTGATCATTCTGGCAGTGCCATTCTGGGCGCACCGCGACATCGCCCGGGCAGTCGAGACTTGGCAGGGGAAAATTGTCATCGATGTCACCAATGCCTTTGGTGTACCACTATCAGACCTGGATAATCTGCCCTCGTCGGCTGTAGTGGCAAATGCGTTGCCAGGAGCACGCCTCGTTAAAGCGTTTAATCATCTGCCCGCCGGCGTGCTGGCGCAAGAGCCGGCTTCGGCCGGGGGGCGCCGGGTAATCTTTGTCTCAAGCGATCACGAAGATGCAAGCACGACAGTTGCCTCCCTGGTCGACAAGCTCGGATTTGCACCTGTCAGTCTTGGCAAGATTGCGCAGGGTGGTCAGCTCGTTCAGGCCCGAGATAAGCGCTGGGCGCCTTTGATTTTCCAGGATTTATTCAAAAGAGATTGAGTCATGTATAACCATGTAATCTGGCCTGAGCGTTTTGATCCAAAAACGTCGGCTATTTACGCACTCAACGACATTGACGTAAAAGCGCCGCCTGAAGTCGTGTGGGCGTTGCTCGTAGATGCGGAAAACTGGTCGCGTTACTTTCCTGCTGAGGACCAGGTGAAAATACTAAACAACGATAGGAGATTGGCGTTTGGAACCCACTACAGTCGGGTAACTGTTGGTTTTCCCATGAGCCTTATCGTAACGGAGTTCGAGCCATTCCGAAGGCTCGCCTGGGCGACGACGGTTGACGGCGATGAGAGTGGTTCGAGTGCTTACCACGGCTGGGTAATAACACCTACAGACGAGGGGTGTCACGTGTTGACGGAAGAAACGCAACAAGGTCCCTGGTTCCTCGATCTTCTTGGACAGAAATATCCTGGTGGACTTTATCGCTATCACCAGGAATGGGTCGAACGCCTCGCTGGTGCCGCCGAGGCGCAAACAGAAAAGTTAGCGCGCTGACTGGTTCTCACCCTGAGCGCAGTGTGTGAAATATATCTTCGCGCGAGTGTTTTTTGGCAGAACGTGCTGCGGCTCGCGGCAGCGACTCTATGGCTCTGCCTGCAACTGGAGAAAAATTGCATGAACATCGAACTTAAAGGCCGCAAGGCAATGGTTACCGGATCAACTGCAGGTATCGGTCGCGCGATTGCCGAGGGGCTCGCGCGAGCGGGCGCTTCGGTCATCATTAACGGACGTGGAGAACAGCGTGTCGCTACCGCGTTAAAAGAGCTGCGCGATCTGTTACCCAACGCCAATATTACTGGCATAGTTGCTGATCTCTCGACGGCGGAGGGATCCGCCGCGCTTGCCGAGCAGGTGCCGGATGTTGATATCCTCGTCAATAATCTGGGTACCGCACTTCCTAACGGTTTCTTTGATCAGGACGACAATGAGTGGCTAGATCTCTTCCAGCTCAATGTTATGAGCGGCGTGCGTGCCGCAAGGCACTATGTGCCAGCGATGGTTAAACGCGGTTGGGGAAGGGTGGTTTTTATCAGTAGCGAGTCGGCGATCAACATTCCCAAGGAGATGATCGACTACGGCATGACAAAAACGGCACAGCTCGCCGTATCTCGGGGGCTGGCAGAGCTGGTTGGAGGAACGGGTGTCACCGTTAACGCTGTTCTTCCTGGCCCGACCCGCTCCGAAATTTTGTCTAATTGGATGAAGGGCACCGCTAAGGAGCAGGGCATCACGCAGGAGGAGGCAGAGCAAAATTTTCTGAAAACAATGCGTCCAACGACACTCATTAACCGTTTAACGACGACTGAAGAAATCGCAAACATGGTGGTTTACGTCTGCTCTGAGCAAGCCTCCGGTACGACCGGTGCAGCACTTCGCGTTGACGGCGGCGTCGTGCGCTCGATCCCTTGAAAGGGACTGGGTGCAGGACCGCTGGCGCGAACAACGCCTCCTGGCTGCTGAAAATCAGGCGGCCTAATAAAAAGTTTTAGGACAATAGTATGTTTGAAGCAATTAACTGGCCGGCAGATATGAAACCTAGCCGATCTCCCATTCATTTTACTAATGAGCTCGAAGTTGCTGTCTCTACTGAGACGATCTGGTCGCTTCTTATTGATACGATAACTTGGCCCCGATTTTATCCGGGAGTCAAACAGGTCGACCTGTTGGACGGACATGAGATGTTGCAACACGGTACTCGCTTTGAGACCAATTTGGCAGGGCAGGATATCTTGGCGTCGGTGCAAGAGTTTGAACCCTTAACCCGCATAGCCTGGGGCGGGGGTCCAAAAGTTTCTAGTGAATCAAGAGCCTATCACGCCTGGATCATCACGCCAATCGCGGGTGGCTGTCACGTCTGGACGGAAGAGACAATGCAGGGACCACTTTGGCTAGAATTGGCCAAGCAGGCGCCGGACGTCTTTTGGCGTACACATGAAAAACTTCTGGAAGATCTCGCTAAAGTGGCGCTCGAACGCGAAGCGCTGAGCATTTAAAAGAGCGCTTGCTGTATACAGGAATGAGACATCCTGCGAACTGGCATCAAGATGAGTGTGGGTCGCATCCTGGTCGGCGCGACAGGGCTGGGCCTCGCTCGCCGCGCCATCGACCTTGCCAAATCCTTTGGTCGCGATCGCAAGGTTTTTGGCAAGTCCATCCTCGAGCATCAAGGTTTATCGTTTCCGCTTGCCGATATATTGACCAAAATCCATGCGGCGGAGCTGATGGTTCGTAACGCGGCCACTTTGGTCGACGAAGGACGCCCTTTTCGCAATGAGACCGGCATGACAAAGCTATTTGCCAGCGAACTGGCAGTGGAAGCCGCGTTGAAGGCCATCCAGGTCCACGGTGCCTACGGCGTGTTTGAAGAGTATCCGGTATCCGGTCTTTTGGGAGAGGCCAAGGTATTGGAGATCGTCGAAGGCACGAGTGAAATCCAGCGGCTGGTGATCGCCCGGGAATTGCTCGATTAAGCACGCTGCAACGATCATTATTCAAAATGCTGAATATCACCATTTTTAAAACTCAGGAGCCATTCTCCGACGACTCTGGTTGGCCCATCCCAGCGATGTCTCGGGGCGACGATATAAAAATCCGATCTGCCTCGCAGAGACCCTTCGTAGAGCCGGGTCAGCCTGCCTTCTTTGATGTCCTGCTCAACGAAAAAACTGTTGGTCAGCGCAATGCCCTGACCGGCAATGGCTGCCTCTATGGCGTGTGCGGTTTGATTGAACTTAATGCCAATGTTCGAAGGCACCGATGCCGGTCCGATTACGGATTGAATAAACTCGGGCCAGAAATTGTGAGTATCGCCCAATAAGAGAAACTGCTTCAGATCATCCGCGTTCTTTGGTCTGCCGCCCATTTTAGATAAAAGGCTGGGACTGCAAACGGCAATAATATCTTGCTGGTATAGAAGTTCTGTATGCAGCCCCGATCCAAATGGAGGCCGACCGTACCTGATGGCAAGATCCACTTTGTCCAGGTGAAAGTTTGATATCCGTTCAGTGGCAACGATCTGTAAATCCAGCGACGGGTTTCTTGAAAGAAAGTCCGGCAGGCGGGGGATTAGCCATTTGGAAGCGAACGTAGGTGTGACACTGAGCGTGATTCGTCTTGGCTCGGGTTTTATTTGGAGCGTTGCCTCGGTGATGATGTCAAATGCGCGGCTGATACCGGCAATATAGGTTCTCCCTTCGCTGGTCAATTGTAGCGAACGAGATAATCGATCAAAGAGTTTGATGCCAAGCTCCGCTTCCAGTTTTCGGATCTGTTGCGCGACCGCGCTTTGGGTGACCCCCAGCTCTTCGGCTGCGAGACGGAAATTCAGGTGCCTGGAAGCGGATTCGAATATCCGCAGGCCGTTTAACGAGGGAAGCGGTTTGGTTTTGTCATACATACAATAGATTTTCTACAGAAAATTTAAAATTTAAGTGCTCAATGCCGAATCCGGAAAATGATATTCTTTACAGACATATTTATCTTACTGCATATTCACGGAGCATTTTAATGACTGTAGAAAAAGTTGCACTTGTTATGGGCGGGGGCAGTGGTATGGGCGCAGCGGCAGCGCGTCGGCTGCACAATGATGGGTATCACGTCGCTATCCTGTCTTCTTCCGGCAAAGGTGAAGCATTGGCCAGGCAGTTGGGCGGGATTGGCATCACGGGCTCAAATCAGTCCAATGAAGATATCAGGCTTCTTGTAGACGAAACGGTAAAAAAATGGAACCGTATTGACGTGCTGGTCAATAGTGCTGGGCATGGACCCCGTGGTCCTATACTGGAAATGACAGATGAACAGTGGCATGAGGGCATGGACGTGTATTTCATGAATGTTGTCCGGGCAACAAGGCTGGTGGCGCCCATCATGCAAGCGCAAAAGTCTGGCTCGATCATCAATATATCCACTGCCTGGGCGTTCGAGCCGGCATCCATGTTTCCCACATCTGCCATTTTCCGTGCAGGCCTGGCCTCATTTACAAAACTCTTTGCCGACCAATTGGCCGCTGACAATGTTCGCATGAACAACGTTCTGCCAGGCTGGATAGACAGTTTGCCCGAGCTGGACGAGCGACGGCAGGCAGTTCCGATGCAACGGTATGGCCGCAGCGAAGAAATCGCCGCAACTATTGCCTTTCTGGCGTCTGATGGCGCCGGATACATTACAGGGCAGAATATTCGAGTGGATGGCGGCCTGACCCGCTCCATTTCCTAGATCTGACCCAATTGTTCTATTTAGGTGTGCGTGGTTTGCAGCTTTAACCGAATCTGTCAGGCATGCGCACCCAGCCCATTCCTCCAAAAATTTCTAATAATTGTTAGCACGTAAATATATGCCAGCTGAACCCATTTGTATATTTCAAATAGAATATCCTTTTTCAAGGTGAGACTGGCATGATGCCAGTCTCACCTTGAACCACTTGGATTTTCTGTACGCCGCAGGTTGCGGATGCGCTTAGCGCGATCGCATTGACGAACAGTAAAATTATCGGCCTTTGGATCACTTCACCGTAATGTCGTTTTCCTTGATAATTTTTTCGTAAAACGACGAATCGGTTTTGATCAACTGTGCCAGTTCAGCAGGCGTGCTGCCAACGGGAACAAACCCTGCCGCCTTGAACTTTTCCTTCACGTCAGGATCTTTTGCTACCTCAATCAAGTTTTTGGATACGGTGTCGATGATATCCTGCGGCGTGCCTTTTGGTGCCATGAGCGATGCCCAGGATTTCATGATAAAGCCCTTGTATCCTGCCTCTTGCATGGTCGGAATATCTTGTTCGTCTTCCCAGCGCTTTGCAGAGGTAATCGCCAGTGCTTTGAGCTTGCCCTGTTTCGCGTATGCCATAGGAACTAATATCGGGTCAAAGACCATGGAGACCCGACCGGCCAGAAGATCGGACAAAATAGGCGCACTGCCTTTGTACGGGACATGTGTCATTTGAATGCCTGCCACTTGCGCAAAGTTTGTGCCAGTCAGATGGGCGCTGGATCCAATACCGCTTGATGCGTAGGTCAGGCGGTTTTTCTTTCCATATTCGACCAGCTCTTTCAGGTTATTTGCCGGAATGGTGTTGTTGATGAACAGGAACAGCGGCAGGTCGGCCATATGTGAAACCGGCACGAAATCATCATCGCTATAGTTAAGTTTATACAGGTGAGGGTTGATCGAATGAGCCGCCAATACGGTAACGAATGTGTAGCCATCCGGTTTTGCCCTTGCCGCCTGGCCGGTACCGATCGTCCCGTTCGCGCCAGGTTTATTTTCAATGACGATGGGCTGCTTCAAGCGCTCGGACAGTTTTTGCATAACTACCCGGCTGACTGTATCGGTTGCGCCACCAGGTGTGTAGGGGACGATGACTGTGATGGGTTTTTCAGGCCATGCTGCTTGCGCTGTAACGGGAGCAGCAAGTGCAGCGAGCATGGAAATGATGAACAGATATGTCCCTGTTGTTTTCATTATCGTTTTATCCTTGGTTAGGTTTAATGCTTTTTAGAATAACAAAAATTCAATAAAAGATAACGAGGGATTTCACTAGAAAAGCATGCGATTCTGCTTGAAATGCAACACTAAGCCGAAAATGAGCAAGGCCGGGCAAGCGAGACTTTTGCACAGCGGAACATGTTCTCGGGTTCGTGGCCTGATCAGCGTCGGTGGCGTTGTTTGTCGCAGATTGACTGTCCAAGTGGGTGCAGTACTTGATGTGTCAAGAATAGATCTGTCACTGTCAGTTTTCAAATGTTCACCAGATTTGCAGCTATAGTGCGCGACGACATTAAGCACTGGTTTTTTAGGCTTGGTCGATATACGTCTCGGGTAAAAAAACGCCCCGGCAAAGCCAGGGCGACACAGCGTACCGATCCGATACCGATTGAAGACGGCGTCAAAGCCGAACTTCAATCAGGCTTGTGGCGTTCACTTATTGTTTTCGTTCATTTTGCTCACAATATCCTTTTCCTCGGCGAACGTTTTTACAGCAAACTCGGCGTACTGCGTGTGATTCATGTAATAAGTCTGAATCCCGTAGGCGCCGATGGCTTTCAAAAATACCGGATCCTTAACTGCTGCAGCAACCGCTGCATCCAGTTTTTCCACGATCGAGGAAGGCATGCCTTTTGGTCCTGCCAACCCCAGAGGGGAGGGGATGACGACAGGATAACCGGCTTCCGTGAATGTGGGGACGCCGTCGAATGCCTTGAGCCGCTCCTTGGATGCGACCGCCAGGACACGGACGCTTCCCGCTTCCATATAGGGCAGGATGCTATTGGTGGTGATGGCCGCTTTGATATGGCCACCCAGCAGTGCCGTGATCGCCTCGGCATCGCCCTTGTAGGGGACGTGCGTTAATTTGGCGCCGGTGGCATTGCCCAGCTCGACCATGACCATCTGGTTTCCGGTAAAGCGCCCGGGTGTGCCGACACTGATCTCGTCAGGATGCTGCTTGGCATAATCGACAAATTCCTTGACGGTTTTTACTTGTGATTTGGCATCCACGACAAGCGCAAAATCATAGGTTGAAAACGATGCAATATAGGTCAGGTCCTTTATCGGATCATAGCGGGTCTTTTGCAGATAGGGTTGTCTGAAAATGCCATGGGGCGCCAGTGTCAATTTGTAGCCGTCGGGTCGGGCCCGGACCATTTCCTGTGCGCCCATGGAGCCCGCAGCGCCTGGCTTGTTTTCGATGACGATTGTTTGTTTAAGGTATCGTCCCATACTTTCGCCCAGCGCGCGTCCGATCAGATCCGTCGAGCCGCCTGCCGCATACGGGACCACGATGCTGATGGCTTTGTCGGGATAATTGCCGGCTGCATGAGCAAGGCATGGTGCGATAGCCAGGAGCGCGATATTCATAAACTTGATTGGATTGATCATTTTCTTCATGTGTTGCCTGTGGTTATTAACGCAGACAGAAGCTGCCTGCTGATGCAATTAAACGGCAATTATAAATGTATTAATTTCAAACACATAACGGGCTGTAGCGCGTTCTGCGTACCGGAATTTTTTTAGTTGTTCATGGGGTAGGGAGACATGCTGCTGACGTTTTCATTGACATCCAGTTCCCGACCAATATAGGGAAATGCACGTTGCGCGCATTGCGGCCGCTCGCACACCCGGCACCCCATGCCGATGGGTGTCGGCGTATCCGGATTGCTGAAATCCAGTCCTTTTGCATAAACAAGGCGATGCGCGTGCTTCACATCGCACCCTAGCGCCACAGCGAAATCCTTTGTCGGTTGTCCGAATCCGCCGGTCTGGTGACATACCGTACGCGCAATCCACAGGTAAACGCGCCCATCCGGCATGCGGGCCAGTTGCCTGAGAATCCGGCCTGGACTCGAGAAGGCTTCGTATACATTCCATAAAGGACAGGCCCCACCGACACGAGAGAAATGAAAGTGAGCCGCAGACTGACGTTTTGAGATGTTACCCGCGCGGTCCACCCGAATAAAGAAAAACGGCACGCCGGTTGCGTCGGGCCGCTGCATGGTGCTCAGGCGATGGCAGACTGTCTCGAAGCTGACGCCAAAGCGTTGCCCTAACAGGTCAATGTCGTATTGCAATTGCTCGGCGGACTCCAGGAACTGCCGGTAGGGCAGGATAAGCGCTGCCGCAAAATAGTTGGCCAGACCCAGGCGTACTAATTTGCGTACAGCCTGACTGGAAAATCGAGGCGCGTCCACCATGCGCTCCAGCATGTTGTTCAGTTCCAGAAATGCCAGTTGTGTTCCCATTTGAAAGGCCCGCTGTCCGGGCGTTATATGTGGGGGCAGGCTAAGGCGACGAAGCGCCGGGTCGTAAGCACGCTGCAAACCCTTTTCTGCGGGCAGCGTGTCTACAATGACGCCGTGCTGCTCGCGCAAACGCTGCGCCAGCCGTTCGGCCAGGCCTTGTGGGGCGACGTCAGAAAGCCCCCAGGATAGATGGCATTGCTCAGCGTGAGCATCCAGTTCCGAGAAATGGTTGTGATGGGTGAAGAAAAAATCGCGCGCTTCCTCGTAGGGTTGTGTCTGTATCATCAGCGCGTCTGCAGGATCCTCGGGATCCTTATAGGTCATCTTTTCTGCCATCGCTTCCAGTCGGTCCGCCGCTTCGCGGTGACGTCGATGCAGGTCGATCAAAACCCGGCCCACGGCGGGCATGTTCGTTGCGATTTCGCGCATTTCAGCATGAGAGATTCGCGCCGCTTCGCGTCCGCCAAGCGCAGACGCCGGCAGGGTAGCCGCAACCTCATGCAGCGCAGCCACCATACGCGTCTGCTCGTCGTCTGAAAACGTATTGACGTCCATATTGAACACTTCGCTCAAACGTAACAGGACCGACATCGTCAACGGCCGCTGGTTCTGTTCGATCTGATTCAGGTAGCTGGCTGACAGGCCCAGCATGCGAGCCAGCCCTATCTGGGTCAGTTTTCGCTCTTCGCGCAAACGGCGTAACCGTACGCCCATAAATATTTTTCGCATGGTGCCCCATTCTATAAAAGCCGCATTCTTATTAAATTCGCAAAATTCGCAAATTCTCAGTAAGGAGTTTACCAACATTCGCCTTCTTATTGATGCAATTGCCGGTTGTTTTGCGTAAACTGCAAATCTTGATTGTTGCGCAATATTTCTATTGCATAGAAGAGGGTGGATACGATGACACAAGCATCTGAAGTAAAGGGCTTTAAACCAAAGAAATCGGTCGCGCTGTCCGGCGTGGTGGCCGGCAATACCGCGCTATGTACCGTGGGCCGCAGCGGGAACGATCTGCACTACCGCGGTTACGATATTCTGGATATTGCGCAAACCTGTGAATTCGAAGAGGTGGCCCACCTGCTCATCCACGGAAAACTGCCCAATAAGGCAGAACTGGCATCCTATAAATTGAAGCTGCGTCGCTTACGCGGCCTGCCGGCTCAATTGCAACATGCGCTTGAAGCCTTGCCCGCTTCCAGTCATCCAATGGATGTTATGCGCACGGCGGTATCGGTCTTGGGGTGTGTGCTGCCTGAAAAAGACGATCACAATCTGCCGGATGCGCGCGACATTGCAGACCGCTTGATGGCCAGTCTGGGCTCGGCCCTGCTGTATTGGTACCACTACAGTCATAACGGCAAGTGCATAGACGTTGAGACCAACGATGACAGTATTGGCGGGCATTTCTTACACCTGCTGCATGGCGAGGAACCCTCCGATGAGTGGGTTCATGCCATGCATACTTCACTGAACTTATACGCTGAACACGAGTTCAATGCTTCCACTTTCACGTGTCGTGTCATTGCCGGTACGGGTTCGGATATGTATTCGGCTATTACCGGTGGGATTGGTGCGCTGCGTGGCCCCAAGCACGGTGGTGCCAATGAAGTCGCTTTTGAAGTACAAAAACGCTATGAAACACCGGATGAAGCCGAAGCCGATATCCGTCGTCGCGTAGAAAACAAAGAGGTGGTCATCGGCTTTGGTCATCCTGTGTATACTGTTTCCGACCCACGCAACAAGGTAATAAAAGAGGTTTCGCGCAAGCTGTCGGCAACGCAGCAGAACATGAAGATGTTCGACATTGCTGAGCGCCTGGAAAGCGTCATGTGGGACAGCAAGAAAATGTTCCCCAACCTGGACTGGTTCTCGGCCGTGTCCTATCATATGATGGGTGTACCTACTGCCATGTTCACACCGCTGTTCGTTATTGCGCGCACCGCAGGCTGGGCTGCTCACATTATCGAACAACGTATCGATAACAAGATTATTCGTCCGACGGCCAACTATACTGGTCCGGAAGATCAGACATTCATCCCGCTGGACCAACGCTAATTCCTATGAATACTATAAACCGCAAGCCACTGCCCGGCACGGGGCTGGATTACTTCGATGCGCGCTCGGCGGTCGATGCGATTGAGCCCAATGCCTACGATACATTACCGTATACCTCCCGCGTATTCGCTGAAAACCTGGTGCGTCGTTGCGACCCTGCGACGCTGACGGACTCACTGCGGCAACTGATTGAACGAAAGCGCGACCTGGATTTTCCGTGGTTTCCAGCGCGCGTGGTGTGCCACGATATACTGGGTCAGACCGCGCTTGTGGACCTGGCCGGGTTGCGCGAGGCCATTGCCAAACAAGGTGGCGACCCAGCCCAGATCAATCCGGTGGTCCCTACGCAGTTGATCGTAGACCATTCATTGGCCGTCGAATATGCTGGTTTCGACAAGGACGCCTTTGCCAAGAATCGCGGCGTCGAGGATCGCCGCAATGACGATCGCTTTCATTTTATCAATTGGACAAAGAAGGCATTCAAGAATGTCGATGTCATTCCGCCGGGCAACGGCATTATGCATCAGATCAATCTGGAGCGGATGTCGCCGGTCATCCACAGTCGCGACGGGGTCGCCTTCCCTGATACCCTTGTTGGTACCGACAGCCATACCCCACACGTAGATGCGCTGGGCGTCATCGCTATTGGCGTGGGTGGTCTGGAGGCCGAGAGCGTGATGCTGGGTCGCGCCTCCTGGATGCGTTTGCCAGACATTATCGGTGTCGAACTCACCGGGCAACTGCAGCCTGGCATTACCGCCACTGATCTGGTTCTGGCGTTGACCGAGTTTTTGCGCAGCCAGAAAGTGGTATCGTCGTACCTGGAGTTTTACGGCGAAGGTGCGGCCCGCCTGACGCTGGGCGATCGCGCCACGATTTCGAATATGACGCCCGAGTATGGCGCCACCGCAGCGCTGTTTTATATCGATCAGCAAACGATTGATTATCTGAAGCTGACCGGACGCGACGATGAGCAGGTCAAGCTGGTGGAGACCTATGCCAGGCAGGCTGGTCTATGGGCCGACAGTTTGCAAACAGCCCAGTACGAGCGCGTACTGACATTCGATTTGTCATCTGTGGTGCGCAATATTGCAGGCCCATCCAATCCACATCGTCGTGTGCCCACCTCCGAGCTTGCCGGGTTTGGGATTTCTGGCGTGGTCGAAGACCAGCCTGGTTTAATGCCCGATGGGGCCGTGATCATTGCAGCGATCACCAGTTGCACCAACACGAGTAACCCACGGAATGTGATTGCGGCCGGGCTGTTGGCGCGTAACGCCAACGCGCGAGGCCTGTTACGCAAATCCTGGGTCAAATCATCGCTGGCGCCTGGTTCCAAGGCGGTCCAGCTCTATCTGGAAGAAGCAAATCTGCTGCCAGAACTGGAGAAGCTGGGCTTTGGCATTGTGGGCTTTGCCTGTACCACCTGTAATGGCATGAGTGGCGCCCTGGATCCCGTAATACAGCAGGAAATTATCGACCGCGATCTGTATGCCACAGCGGTCCTATCAGGCAACCGCAATTTCGACGGTCGTATCCACCCATACGCCAAGCAGGCTTTTTTGGCATCGCCGCCTCTGGTCGTGGCTTACGCCATCGCCGGCACCATCCGCTTTGACATAGAGAAAGACGTTTTAGGCACGGACCAGAACGGTCAGCCCGTTACGCTCAAAGACATCTGGCCTACCGATGAAGAAATCGATGCCATTGTCGCCAGTAGTGTCAAACCCGAGCAGTTTCGCAGCGTATACGAACCGATGTTTGCGCTTAGCGTGCGTGATGGCGAAGCGGTCAGTCCTTTGTATGACTGGCGCCCGCAGAGCACCTACATTCGCAGCCCACCATACTGGGAAGGTGCGCTGGCAGGCGAGCGTGCACTCAAGGGCATGCGTCCGCTGGCGGTGCTGGGGGACAATATCACCACAGACCACCTGTCGCCGTCCAACGCCATCCTGCTCAACAGCGCTGCAGGCGAATACCTGGATAAGATGGGCCTGCCGCAAGAGGACTTCAACTCTTACGCAACGCATCGGGGCGATCATCTGACGGCGCAACGGGCCACCTTTGCCAACCCCAAGCTGCTTAATGAAATGGTGCAGGAAAACGGCGCTATCAAACAAGGCTCCCTGGCTCGCATTGAACCGGAAGGCAAGGTTGTGCGCATGTGGGAGGCCATCGAAACGTATATGGAACGCAAGCAGCCACTGATTATCGTGGCGGGGGCAGATTATGGCCAGGGTTCTTCACGAGACTGGGCAGCCAAGGGTGTACGTCTTGCTGGTGTAGAGGCCATTGTTGCAGAAGGCTTTGAACGCATCCACCGTACCAATCTTGTCGGTATGGGCGTATTGCCGCTTGAATTCAAACCCGGCGTTAATCGCCAGACGCTTAACATTGATGGTACAGAAACCTACGATGTGGTTGGAACGCCCGAACCAAGATCAACGCTCACACTTGTGATCCTTCGTAAAAACGGTGAACGCCTGGAAGTGCCGGTTACCTGCCGTCTGGACACGGCCGAAGAAGTGTCCATCTATGAGGCCGGCGGCGTCTTGCAACGCTTCGCGCAGGACTTCATTGAGATGCCGGCAGCCAGCCAGGGAGCATGACAGACATGGAAAAACCAATGACTCACGCACCACAGATTAAAATTGCCGCGACCTATATGCGTGGTGGCACCAGCAAAGGGGTTTTTTTTCGGTTGAATGATCTGCCCGAATCCGCTCAGGCACCCGGCGCCGCGCGCGACGCGCTCTTGTTGCGTGTGATTGGCAGCCCGGATCCTTACGGCAAGCACACCGACGGCATGGGCGGCGCCACATCGAGCACCAGCAAGGTTGTCATCCTGTCCAAAAGCGAGCGCGCCGGGCACGATGTAGACTACCTGTTCGGCCAGGTATCCATCGACAAACCCTTCATCGACTGGAGCGGCAATTGCGGAAACCTTTCGGCCGCCGTGGCGCCGTATGCCATCAGCAACGGATTGATTGACGCCGACCGTATCCCGCAAAATGGGGTTGCCACCGTGCGCATATGGCAGGCCAATATCGGCAAGACCATCGTGTCGCACGTGCCCATCACCAACGGCGCGGTACAGGAGACCGGCGATTTTGAGCTGGATGGGGTTACCTTTCCCGCAGCCGAAGTGCAGCTCGAATTCGTGGACCCGGCCGCAGAAGAAGACGGTGCGGCAGGCGCCATGTTTCCAACTGGCAATCTGATCGATGACCTGGACGTGCCCGGTGTCGGTAAGTTGAAGGCCACCATGATCAATGCCGGTATTCCTACCGTCTTTGTGAATGCCCGGGATATCGGCTTTACCGGCACAGAGTTGCAGGATGCGATCAACAGCGATGTCAAGACGTTGGCCATGTTTGAAGCCATACGCGCCCATGGGGCACTGCGTATGGGACTCATTGCCAACATTGAAGAGGCCGAACATCGTCAGCACACGCCCAAAGTGGCCTTTGTCGGTCAGTCTGCCGACTACACCGCATCCAGCGGCAAGCAAGTTTCAGCCGGCAACATTGATCTGGTCGTACGGGCGCTTTCCATGGGAAAATTGCACCATGCGATGATGGGCACCGCCGCAGTGGCCATCGGTACGGCAGCGGCCATTCCCGGCACCCTGGTCAATCTGGCTGCCGGCGGGAGCGAGCGCCAGTCCGTGACTTTCGGCCATCCATCGGGTACGCTGCGGGTTGGCGCGCAAGCGATTGAAGAAGCAGGGCAGTGGACTGTGAAAAAAGTGCTTATGAGCCGAAGCGCCCGCGTATTGATGGAAGGCTATGTCCGGATTCCTGCGGGTACACTTTGAAAAGTGTACGAGAAAATTTAACTTTTAATACCCTCAAATAAAAAAGGATTTACTGCATGTCGACAAGAAAGCAACTCAGGTCACTCGTCGAAGCTCGCCGTGGCATTATCGTTCCAGGCGCATTCAATGCCTTGTCGGCCAAAGTTATCGCCGATCTTGGCTTTGAAGCCATCTACGTGACGGGCGCAGGCGTGACCAATATGTGGTTTGGCATGCCGGATCAGGGGTTCATGGGTTTGCACGAGATTGCCGAACACACCGCAAGGATTCGCGATGCGGTGGATGTCCCATTGATCGTTGATGCCGATACGGGCTTTGGCAATGCGTTGAACGTTCGCCATACCGTGCGGGTTCTGGAGCGTGCGGGCGCCGATTGCATCCAGCTGGAAGATCAAGTTGCGCCCAAGCGCTGCGGCCATTTTTCAGGCAAAGAGGTGATATCCACTGAAGAGGCGGTCAGCAAGATCAAGGCTGCGGTCGATGCACGCCAGGATCCGGACTTTTTGATCATGGCACGCACCGATGCGGCAGCCACGCTCGGGTTTGAGGCGGCGATAGAGCGTGCAGAGAAATTTGCCGAGGCCGGCGCCGACATTCTGTTTGTGGAAGCAGTAACAGAAGCTGAGCAAGTACGGGTGCTGCCCCAGCGTCTTGCCAAACCTCAACTTATGAACATGGTGATCGGTGGTCGTACGCCCATTTTCAATGCCGATCAACTTGGCGAGCTGGGCTATGGCATCGTACTGTATGCCAACGCTGCCTTGCAGGGCGCGGTAGCGGGCATGCAGAAAACACTGACGGTGCTGCGCGACGAGAAGGAAGTGCAAGAATCCAGCGGGCTGGTAGCATCTTTTGCCGAACGTCAACGGCTGGTTGGTAAACCTGAATGGGACGAGCTGGAAAGTCGCTACAGCTGAACCAGTCAGTTGGTATTGATTTGCGCAACGTTGTTTCAAGGCTCACGTGCGCTATCGGGTTGACGCGCCTGGCCGATATGGGGGCGCAACACAAAAAAGTCCTTGATCAATTGGCCCGGGTAGCGCCACGCATATCCGGGCGTTTGCCATGATCCCGCATCGCGCAGCATGCTATTGTCACGAGGCGTCCAGCGTTATTGTTCAGCATCGGCGCCATAGTTTTGCTATCCTTGATCGTTGCGTTTGATCGGCAAAATACACCACCATTTTGAGATGCCGGTGTTCATCCACCACAAGCGTTTCATGGCGGAAATTCTGGCACGTGTTATTGGCTGTCATGATCGATCTCATGGCGCGCCGGGCCGGCTCATTGCCAGACGCTTGCCACCAGCGCCGAAAACCCGGTGACAACTGCGTTAAAGAATCAACCAAAGCGAGCATGGAGGAATCGTCAGGAGCCATGGCGAAGTCGTAGCGGAATTGGGCCAGCAGCTTTGGCGCGTCTTCACGCCAGGCGCAAAAGCGCCATCGCATGTCGGGGTCGGCGAACACCATACGCAATATGTTTCGCCTCTCATGCTCCTGCGAGCTGAACTCGAATAAATCATCGGCCGCGGCGTTCCAGGCAATGACATCCCAGCGCAGATTGATCACATAAGCTGGTCTTGTGACCAGATCATCCATTAATTGCTGGATGAGTGGCGAGACGGTTAACCAATGATTTGCCTCTGGTGGCGGCGGTCGCTTGTGAGCCAAAAGAAACAGATGACTGCATTCTGTGTCGTCAAGCTTGAGGGTATAGGCAATATTCAGCAGGAATTTCTCTGATACCTGGATGTCCCGTCCCTGTTCAAACCAAGTGTACCACGTGAGTCCTACACCAGCCAGCGCAGCGACTTCTTCCCGTCGCAGACCCGGCGTGCGGCGTCGTCCATTATCGGGCAGGCCCACATCGGCCGGCGTCAGCTTGTTGCGGTGTCGAATCAGAAATTCGGATAACTCGGTTTTGGTGCGATGCAGGCTTCGCTCGATCATGGCTATTGTTACCAGTAATAGGATAATTACTTAAATTGTAATGGGATGATTTTGCGCTGAAAATGTAGTTTCCGCAACAAACGCAGTAAACCTGGAGCTACTTGTGATTGCATTTGATGATTCATCTCCCTTGTCTGAAAGACGTGCCGGCGTTCGTGAGTGGGTCGGACTCGCGTTGCTGGCCCTGCCGACCATCCTGCTCGGGCTTGACCTGACGCTATTGCATTTGGTGTTGCCGGCACTTGCGATAGACTTGCGCCCGACAAGTACACAGGCACTTTGGATTATCGATGCCTATGGTTTCATGATTGCCGGCCTGCTTGTTTCAATGGGAACGCTGGGCGATCGCATCGGACGGCGCAAACTACTTATGGTGGGTGCAGCCGCCTTTGGCGCGGCTTCCGTGATGGCGGCCTGCTCAACGAGCGCTTCCATGCTGATTGTCGCACGCGTATTGCTTGGCGTTGCGGGCGCCACCCTGATGCCGTCAACACTGGCGCTCATCAGCAATATGTTTTTTCATCCACATCAGCGCGCCCTGGCCATAGGCTTGTGGGCGACCATGTTTGCGCTAGGCATGGCGGCCGGGCCTGTGGTCGGTGGCGTGTTGCTGGAACACTATGGGTGGGGCGCCGCCTTTCTGGTTGCGCTTCCATTTGTCGGGCTTTTGCTCGTTGCTGCTCCGTTTCTCCTGCCTGAGTACAGTTCCCCGCAACAGGGGCGCCTGGACATACTCAGCGTCATCTTGTCGTTGCTTGCCTTGTTGCCTATCGTCTACGGCATCAAGCACATGTCCAAGGACGGGATCGATATCATCGCCACGTCAGCGATGGCCATTGGGCTGTTCTTCGTGGCGCTTTTTGTCCGTCGCCAGCGTCGACTGGCCAGTCCGTTACTTGATCTTGATTTGTTCTCCAACCAGGCGTTCTGTATTGCCCTTGTGGTGCTCCTTGTTGGTCTGGTCGGTGTCGGCGGGACGATGTTGCTGGTTACCCAGTACTTGCAATTGGTTGTCGGCTTATCGCCGTTGTCAGCAGGTCTGTGGATGGGTCCCCCGGCGCTTGCCATGCTGGCGGCAGGCATTGGCGCGCCACTGCTTGCACGGCGGATTCGCCCGGGTTATGTAATCGCCGGGGCGCTGGGGCTGTCGGTTATTGGCTACCTGATGCTGACGCAACTGAATCATTCGTCGCATGGCGTTGCTTTGGTCACTGCGGCATTTTCGCTGGTATATCTGGGCCTGGGCACCATCGCCGCGCTGGGAACAGAAATGGTTGTGGGTGCTGCACCAGCTGAGAAGGCAGGTTCAGCATCGGCCATGTCCGAGACGGTGCAGGAGCTTGGTCTGGCCGTGGGCATTGCCATATTAGGCAGCATGACGACTGCCGTATATCGATCCCGGATGGCCGATCAAGTGCCTGAAACGCTGTCCAACGGCATTCGGCACGCCGTGTCAGATAGTCTTGCCGGAAGTGTCGCTGTCTCGCGCCAATTGCCGGCCGGCCTGTTAGAACAGGCGCAAGCGGCATTCATGGCAGGGTTCAATGTATCCGCTACAGCGAGCGCTGCCGGCATTGCCTGCCTGGCGGTGTTGGCGGCGATCAAACTGCGGCATATAACTGCAAGTTGATTCAGATGCCTGAATCAAGGCTGAATGCGAGACTGAGCCTCAATCTACAGACCTGTGTCTGTGGATGCAAATATGTCGATACTGGTTGGGTTCGGTAAACAAATATATTCAACGCCTCTTTTGTTGATTAACTCGGTCAAGTGTGTTCGAATGACAACTGTGATTACGAAACATGGTCGAGCCGGTTCCTGTTTCTGTTTGCCGCTTGAGTGTTAGCGGCTATTACCTGCAAAGAGGAGGTGTTTATGACTGCCCCTACACAGCGGTTACGGTCATCATTGGCTAATTCTGTCTATCAGTTGTTCAATCCCATTCCTTTCGGATTTTTCGTCGCGGCATTGATCTTTGACGTCGTGTATTTCCAGACTGCCGAGATGATGTGGAGTAAAAGCGCAGCGTGGCTCATTACTATTGGTCTGTTCTTTGCCATTATTCCGCGTCTGATTAATCTGATTCATGTGTGGATCCCGCGAGGCCGGTTGGTCCTGGGCGCAGAAAAGCTCGATTTCGGTCTCAATCTCATCGGCATTTTGGCTGCCATTCTCAACGCGTTCGTTCATAGCCGGGACGCATACGCGGTCATGCCCTCCGGCATGATTCTGTCTGTCGTTACGGTCGCGTGCATTGCGCTATCTCTCATTATCGCTTCGACGTTTTATGCACCAAGGAGGGCGAATCATGTCTAAGCTCAAATGGGGAATGCCCCTTGTTGTTGTGCTCAGCGTATTGCTGGTGGCATGTGACGACAAGGCGCCAATGGGTCCGGACGAACAGCTGGGAGCCAATCCTTCGCTGCCTGAACCGCAAAACTTTTTTTCTCCTCCCATGCAAGTGCCGCGCGGTGTCGGTTGGGCAGCAGACAAGAAACCAGTAGCCGCCAGCGGATTGCAGATCGAAAAGATCGCCAGTGGCCTGCTTCATCCGCGACAGCTTTATACGCTGCCCAACGGAGATGTACTGGTTGTAGAATCAAATTCACCGGGCACCGCTCCCATCACGACACCGAAAAAGCTCTTCGCCGGCCAGGTGATGGGGCGCTCGGGCAAGGGGGGTAAAGGCGGAAACCGGATCACGCTCTTGCGACAAAACAGCCAGTCAGGCGAGTGGGAAAAGCACACTTTCCTGGAAAATCTTGATTCGCCCTTCGGTGTCCAGCTCATTGGCGACACGTTGTACGTTGCCAATACCGGAAATATCATGAAGTATCGTTACGTGTCCGGGGAAACGCGCCTGTCGGACCCCGGCACGCAGTTTACTGATTTACCCGACACCATCAATCACCACTGGACCAAGGCGCTGCTGGCAAGTGCCGATGGCACAAAACTCTATGTTGGGGTGGGCTCCAACAGCAATATTACCGAGAACGGCATGGCCATCGAGTATCGTCGTGCAACGGTCCTTGAAGTGGATGTGGATAATGGCGCAAGCAGGATTTTTGCGTCCGGTCTGCGCAATCCCACCGGCCTGGACTGGGAACCTGAATCTGGAAAGCTTTGGACAATCGTCAACGAACGCGATGAGATCGGGCCAGACCTCGTGCCCGATTACCTCACGTCGGTAAAGGACGGGGGATTTTACGGCTGGCCTTATAGCTACTTCGGCCAGCATATTGATACTCGCGTCAAGCCTCAGCGCCCGGATCTTGTCAGCAAGGCGATTGTGCCTGACTATTCCCTGGGCTCGCATGTTGCGCCCCTTGGCGTGCATTTTTATACCGGCCAGCAGCTTCCGGAAAAATACCGCGGCGGCGCCTTTGTCAGCGAGCATGGCAGCTGGAACAGAACGCCGTTAAATGGCTATCGGATCAGCTATATTCCGTTTCGCGATGGCAAGCCCGCGGGAAAAGCCGAGACTGTTGTCTCTGGCTTCCTGTCTGAAGATGAGGCGAGTCTTTATGGCGCACCGGTGGGTCTGACCCAGGCGAAAGACGGCGCACTTCTCTTTGCGGACGACGTGGGCAATACAGTCTGGCGCGTCACGGCCGCCAGCCAGTAGTATTGGCGCTGGCAGTGCGGTGTTTAGGATTTCCAGGGCCGCCGGTGAGCAGCCCTGGAATTTTACTTCAGAAGCGCAGCCAGTTCGATTAAATCGTTTGCCATGTAATCCCAAGCTTCGAGCGATTTGACAACTTCAGTCTTTGACGGATCATGCGCATTCGTGCGAACGACATACGCGGTCTTCAATCCGCATTGGCGCGCGGCGTCCAGATCGTAGTCATGGGCGGCGACCAGTATCGCTCTATCCGGGTCTACACTCATCAGCTCGCAAGCACGAAGATAAACCTGTGGCATCGGTTTATAGGCCCCTGAGACATCAGCGCCAAGGATGGTGTCCCATGGCAGCCCCGCATGTTTTGCCATGTCCACCAGCAGTCGGGTGTTTCCGTCGGACAGCGGTGAGATGATGAAGCGTTCCTTCAAGCTGGAAAGACCCTCTACCGAATCCGGCCAAGGCTTGAGGCGGTGCCAGGCCATATTGAGTTCTGCCAGTTCGGCTCCCGGTAAAGTCGAGGGCGTCAGCCCGAACCCTTTCAGGCATGCTTCCAGGTTCTCCATGTTCAGGAGATCGAGTGGCGCAAAGGGTCGCTGACCGCAGCGAATAGCTTCAACCGAGGCGTCATAGCGCCCGACCCAGGCATCAGCGAAGGCACCTGCGTCGATATGCAAAGCGTTGTGTCGCTTCAAAAAGGCACCCGCCTCTGCTGCTATGCTGCCACGCCAATCGACGACAGTTCCCAGAACATCGAAGAACAATACTTCAATTTTCGACATTTCACCTCTCCATAATTGTTGAATTTATGTCTGAGCTATTTGACCATTGGATCTTAAATCGCCCCCTCAGATTGCTTCATTATAGGGCGCAATGGTCTTTTACCGCCTTCTCAAACTGCGGTTTGAGCAACGCAAACCTGTCGTCCAGGGTCAGAGGATTTTCGCGGTGCTGAGCAATTATTTCCTCGCAGACCTCGCCTCCACGGATCACCTGTAAGGTTTTGGTTTCTATGCCGTCGATGATGGCCTGGGCAACGGCGGAAGCTGGTTCGTGATTGAAACCCAGATTGGGGTCCGCACGCGAGCACTGCTCGAAGGGATGGTCCGCCCCGTGCTAGTACTAACCTGGCCGAGACAGATCACTCTCCAGGACTGCGCGCGACGTATTTCATACGTTTTGTCGCGCGAACAATCAGCTTGAGACAAGTACCAGATCATTATCTGAGCCATAGAAAAAATATTTTTCCTGTGTTGTAACCGAATCATCACGGCGGCCGAACTAACTTATGTGTCCGCTCAGGATGCGCCTTACTTCAACTACAGGAGAAATTCATGTCAGCCAAATTTACAGTTACTTCGACCTTGCTCGCCAGCGCCGTTGCCGGCATTCTTGCATCCACCGCCCATGCAGCACCGCTCACCAAGGCTGAAGCCGATGCAGCTGTCGCTGCGAAAAAGGAGAAATGCTACGGTGTTGCCCTTAAGGGCCAGAACGACTGCGCCGCCGGTCCTGGCACTACCTGCCAGGGCACCTCGACCATGGATTTCCAGGGCAACGCCTGGAAGTTTGTTCAGGCAGGTACCTGCAGCAGTATTCAGATCCCTGGTGGTGGCCACGGTTCGACGATGCCCGGCAAGGCCTGATTTTAGCGGCCAGAGAGGGTCACCGTGTACCACCCCCCGATAGTCACGCCGGAAGGCGTGCGCCGCCAATCCCTTTGTACTGGCGCGGCGCGCCTGCTGGCCGGTGTCAGTTTCAAGCATGAACATCTTGGTGCGATACAGGAAGATGGCCTGGTCGATGCATTCTTCGAAGTTCACGCGGAAAACTATATGGGGGCGGGTGGGCCGCCGCAGCGGGCACTGGCGGCCATTGGCCGGGATTATCCGCTGTCCATTCATGGCGTGGGCATGTCGATTGGTGGCCCGCAAGCACTGGACCCTCAGCATCTGCGCCGGTTCGCCGATCTGGTTCGGCGCTGCGAGCCAGCACTGGTGTCAGAGCATCTGGCCTGGTCTTCTTATGGTGATACGTTCTACAACGATCTGCTGCCCCTACCTTACACAATGCAAACGTTGCAAACCGTATGTGCGCATGTCGATCAGATCCAGCGCGCGATTAAACGCCCGTTATTGATCGAGAACCCGGCGACGTACATTCAGTTTGCCTGCTCGGACATGAACGAGACTGCGTTTTTGTGCGAAGTTGCACGCCGGACCGGTTGTGGTCTACTGCTGGATATCAACAACGTCTATGTTTCTGCGACCAACCACGGCTTTAGCGCACAGGAGTATCTTGCTGATTTTCCGATAGATCGGGTAGGGCAGATCCATCTGGCCGGCCATAGCGTGCAGCAGGATGATGAAGGGCAGCCACTGCTTATTGATAGTCATGACGGTGAAGTCAGCCCTGCGGTATGGGACCTGTATGCGAATGTGATTGTCAGGACAGGACCCATCCCCACGCTGATCGAGTGGGACAGCAATTTGCCGGCCTGGTCTGTTCTGAAAGCGCAAGGGCTGCGGGTCCGGGATTTCTTGATCGAATGCACTGCGCAGGCTGCACATGAGTCGCAAGAAGGGGGCGGTGATGATGTATGAATATGCAAAAGCGTTCAGCCCCGGCTTGATCAAGCCCGACTATCCCGTCCCCGAAAATATCACGGCTGGGACAGGCAAGGGCGTTCAGAAGCGCTACAACGTTTACCGAAACAATGTGACGGTGAGCTTGATTGATGCGCTGGCGGCCATCTACCCCGCGGTGCAACGTATCACCGGCACTGAGTTTTTCCGGGCGATGGCGCGCTTTTATGTGCGGGCTACGCCGCCTGTGTCACCGTTGTTGTTCGAATACGGGCGTGATTTTCCTGCCTTTATCGAATCTTATGAGTTTGCCCAGGGCATGCCCTGGCTGGCCGATACGGCACGCATCGAACGCGCCTGGCTCGATGCCTATCACGCCGCCGACGAGCCGGTACTGACCGCGCAAGAATTGGCCGCTGTGCCTGCCGAGGCACTGGCGCAGTTGCGCTTTTGCGCGCATCCGGCCACCCGGATCGTGCGCTCGGTGTATCCGGCGGTGGCGATTTTTGTTATGAACAAGCGCGATGGACCGGTGTCTCCATTGAGATCGGGCGCGGCCGAAGATGCGTTGATCACGCGCCCCCAGCAGGATGTCATGGTCTCGCGCCTGCCCGCGGGCGGCGCTGTCTTTCTCCTGGCATTGCTCGAAGGCATGCCACTGGGCATGGCCGCAGACACCGCATTCGAACACGCTCCTGACTTTGATCTGTCGGCCAATCTGGCCGACATGATCACGTTGGGCGTGTTCACCACCATTGATACGGAGATTTGACCACAATGTCAGAACATCAACATGAATCTGTCACTTTGCCGATGCTGCTTGCAAGTTGGCAGGCCAGCGCCGTCAAGCGGGTGCAATGGCTCGCGCAACCCTGGCTGGTTCAACTGCTGCTGCGCCTGGCCATCGCCGTGCCGTTTCTGAATTCTGGGCTGCTTAAGTGGCAAGGGTTTTTGCAACTGAACGAGACGGCCATTTACCTGTTCACCGATGAGTTTCAGTTGCATCTGCCCGGCGGGCCGTATCCGTTTCCTGCGCCGGCATCAATTGCATTTCTGGCCGCGTGTGGCGAAGTTCTGTTG